>JAFUDL010000394.1 GCA_017459225.1 Kiritimatiellia bacterium | reverse complement strand
TCACAGGTGATTTCGCGGAGAAGTATCCGCTCGAGTTCTCGCCCGGCTTCACCACGCCCAGCCCTGTCAGCACGCCTGTTAAGATCACACCCTTCACGACCCCTGCGACAAGGCCCAGGGCGTGGTCAAGCGGCTTGCCTATCGACCACGACACGAACTTCTTCACAAGCTTGCGCACCAATCCCGCCGCCACGAGCGCGAACAGCCCGTCTATTCCGATCGCAACGGCCTTGCGAATTCCTTCGTCATAGGAAGACGCAGCATTCGCGGCTATCTCCAGCGCAAGTCCATAGAGCAAGTAGCCGACGAGAAGTCCGGCGGCAATGCCGAGAAAAGATCCTATTTCGCCGGAGATGCCACGGAAAAGACCGATGGCGGCCAGCACGGCGATTCCACCGATGATCACCCAGTCCAGAGTTGTAAAGTCGGCAGGCATGCGAACTCAACCTCCCGAGTCACTGCAGCGTCTTGCGGTATTCGTCCCAGCGTTCGGACTCCGCGCCCCTGCCGGCCTTTTTCAAGGCGGCAATGAGCAGATCAAGAGCCTTCAAGTTATCGGGGTCGTGCGCAATTGCCTTCTCAAGCACCTTGATGGCATTGGCCCAGCGCTTGTGCTTGTACAAGAACTGTGCGGCGGACTCGTAGTATGCCTGTGCGGAAGGATTATCGGCTATTGCAGCATGATAGGCGTCGCGCACCTTGTCCACGTCGTTCTGATTGCCAAGGCGCACATTGGCGCCCCTCAACATGGCGAACGCGTACGCGGCCGGGCCGGAGAGAGGATCCGCCGCAAAGGCGTCCTCGTATTTCTTCATTGCGGCAGTGGTCTGCTTCTTCGCCTCCAGTGCCTTGCCCTCCGAAAGAAGCTTAGCCGACTTGGCCGGGTTGCGCTTGGCTTCGCCCCTCTTCGCGGCGGCCGCGGCAATGCTGCTCTTAAGCGGTGGGATGATGTCGCGCAGGATCTTGCTCGCACGCGGGTCTTTTGCGTCCAGCATGCGACTCGCCATCAAGAACTGCTCCATCACAACAGCGTCGTCGTAGTGGTACTTGTCGCGGTAAAGCATGCCGAGATGGTAGAATGCGGAGGCATTGTTGCGCTTGAGGCGACGGGCTCGCAGGAACGAGATGCGCGCGGCGTCGGGCTTGTCCATGACGAACTCCACCACGCCGCGTCCTGCCCATGCCTCGCTGCGCACGTTGGCGGGAAGCGACTTTTCGAGGGCCACGGCGGAGAAGTTCTGAAGCGCGCGGGCGTAGTCCTTCGTCAGGTACGCAGCCTGTCCGGATACGAGGCGCGCCTCGGCGGAGTCGGGGTGGATCTCCAGAGCGCGCGCGGCCGCCGCTGCCGCTGCGGCAGTCTCGCCGAGGCGAATGTTCAAGACGGCCAGCTGCATCTGCGCCTCGAAGTTGGCCGGACATGTCTTAACTGCGGCGTTGAATGCCGCCGAGGCGGCTTTGAGGTCCTGCTTCTCGAGCGCGGCCATGCCACGCTCGACATCTGCCGTTCCGTCGTCCTTCGCGGCGGATGCGCCGGGCGCTGCCTTGGAGTCTTTTCCGCAGCCTGCGAGCATGCATGCGAGAACGGTGAGCGCCACGAATGGCAACGTTTTAAAATAGTTCATTTGCATCATCCTTTCTGCTCTTCGTCGGCGAAGAGCGGTGTTGAGAAATAGCGTTCGGCCGTGTCGGGCAGAACCGTGACGACGGTCTTGCCCGGACCCAGCCGCCGCGCTAGCTTCAGCGCGGCGAAGACGTTCGTGCCAGCGGATATGCCGGCGAGCAGGCCCTCCTTGCGGGCGAGGTCACGGGCCGTGTCGAGGGCCTGGTCGTCCGTGACAACGCAGATGTGCGAGTATATCTGCGTGTTGAGGTTGTCGGGGATCAGCCCGTCGCCTATGCCCATCTGCAGATGCGTGCCCACGGTGCCGCCTGCGAGTATCGCGGCGTTCTTCGGCTCCACGGCCCATATCTCGATGTCGGGGTTCAGCGCCTTGAGCACCTCTCCGATTCCGCTCAGCGTGCCGCCCGTTCCCACTCCGGAGCAGAAGCCGTGTATCGGACGCGCCGCCTGCTCGACTATCTCGAGTGCCGTGTGGTGGCGGTGCACCGCGGGATTCGCCGGATTCGAGAACTGTTCGGGCACGTACACGCGCGGATTCTCGCGGGCCATACGCTGGGCGATCGCGCTGCACTCCGCTATTGCGTCGCCGATGTTGCCAGCATCGTGCACAAGCACCACGCGAGCGCCGTAGTGGCGCACGAGCTTGCGGCGCTCCTCGCTCACGCTGTCGGGCATCACGATGACGGTCTCGTATCCCTTCACCGCTCCCACGAGCGCAAGGCCGATTCCCTGGTTGCCGCTCGTGGGCTCCACGATGATGGAGTCGGGATGCAGACGGCCGCGCCTCTCGGCGTCCTCGATCATGTTGAACGCCGTGCGCGTCTTTATCGACCCTCCCACGTTCAGGGCCTCGAACTTCACCAGCACCTCGGCCGAATCCGCATCCACCATGCGGTTGAGCCGCACTAGCGGCGTATGGCCAATGGCGTCGAGAACCGTGTTGCAGACCATCTCTCTACAGAACCTTTCGAATTGCAGTTGCCCTAGGCACCGCGGCGCGCCGCCTCGTCGAGGATCGCGCGCGCGGTCTTGACTCCGATGCCGAAGCGGCGCGTGCCGGCCGCATACATCTCGAGAAGCGCGTCCAAAGTGCGCACTCCTCCGGCCGCCTTCACGCCGCACCGATCGCCCATGGTGCGCTTCATCAGCGTGACGCGCTCGAGCGTGGCGCCCGTGGGAGCCCAGCCAGTGCCGGTCTTCACCCAGCTAGCGCCAGCATCCGCGCACCAGTTGCACGCGCGCACGATCTCCTCGTCGGTGAGCCAGTGGCACTCGAGGATCACCTTCACGGGGCGCCCCGCCGCGGCGTCCACAACGCTCGCCACGTCGTTCACGTACTCAGCCCTGTCGCCCGCCTTCAGCCAGGCAATGTTGTTAACCATGTCCACTTCATCGCACCCGAGGCGCACAAGCTCCTTGGCGGTCTCGGCCTTCACGTGCGTCGTCTCCGCGCCGCTCGGGAATCCGCTCACGCTCGCCACCTTCACGCCAGTGCCCACGCCTAGCTTGCGCTTCATGTAAGGCACATGCGCAGGCAGGCAGAACACCGCCGCCACGCCGAACTCGCGCGCCATCTCGCAGCACGCATCGATGTCTTCGCGCGTGCTCTGCGCCTGGACGGCGCTGATGTCCATCATCTTCGCTATCTCTTCGACAGTCATCATCTTTCCCCCATGGGTCCCTGAAACGTCACAGGGCGAGCTTCAGAATCTCGGCAAGCGCCTCGGCCGTGACGGGCGGATTCGACGCGAGAACGCCGTCCGCGTTGAACGAGACCGTCTTCACGCCTTCCACTATCCCCGGAATGTCCGCCTCGCCCACGCCCTTCTCGGAGAGCGTCACCGGCACGCCGCACTTCCTGATGAACGCCTTGAAGTCGGCAATCGGCATTATCTCGCGCTCGAAGCGCTCGTAGGGAGCGGGCTTGATCTTCTTGTGGTACTCCATCCACGCGGGCATAACGATCGCGAGAGACGAGCCATGGTTGATGCCGTGGCGCGAGGTGAGCACATGGCCCACCTGGTGCATGGGCGTCCAGACGTCGCCGGGCGAGGCCCAGCCGTTGAGGCCGCAAGTCGCGGCCCACATGAGCTCGGCGCGCGCGTCGGCGTCCGTTGGATTCTCGAGGACAATCGGCAGGTTCTTGACGATCGTGCGGATCACGCCGAGCTGGAACTCATGCAGCAGGTCGCTCTTGGGCTGGCCGTTCACGAATATCTCCAGCACGTGGCTGATCGCGTCGATCGCGCCGCACGCAGTCTGGAAAGGCGGCAGCGAGTAGGTGAGCTCGGGGTCGAGGATGGCAGTTCGCGCGAAGAGGCAGTCGGCCCAGATGTAGCTCTTCTGGCGGCGCTCGGTCGAGCTCACCACGGAGCACATGTTCATCTCGCTACCGGTTGCGGGAAGCGTGGGGATGAGCAGCAGCGGCAGCGCCTTTTCTGGCGGCTGCGCCGTCACGTGCGAATGGCTCGCGTACACCATGTTCCAAAGATCGCCGTGCGTGTAGAGAACGCCTGCTGCGACGGCCTTCGCGGCGTCCATCGCGCTGCCGCCTCCAACGCCCACAACGAAGTCGGCGCCGAACGACTTCGCCGCCTCGACTCCGCGCGCAACCATCTCGATGGGCGGGTTGGGAACGACCTCGAGAAACTCCTGCGTCTCCACGCCCTCGGCCGCGAACAGCCCCTTGAGACGCGCGAGCGTGCCGGCAACGCTTCCGTCGCCATAGCTCACTACGAACGCCCTCCTGCCCAGCTTCGCGCCTTCCGAGCCCGCCTGGACAAGCGTGCCCGCGCCGAATACAACCTTTACCGGATTGTGGTATGTGAAACCGTTCATCTTATTGTTTTCTTCCTTTCTTGCCAACTGCTAATATTATAACCTATTCCCCCGCCACAGTCACTTCCAATTTTCACGGCAGGGATATCTGCCACGGGCCGTGGCGGCGCCAGACGAGGTCAACGGCCGCGGCAGTGTCCTCGGCGGTGTCGCCCGCGGGAACGTAGATCGGAGTGGACTGGTGGCGGAACCAAGTGTCCTGCCGCTTCGCGAGCTGGCGCGTGCGCACAAGTATCTTCTCGCGAACGGCCGCGAAAGGAAGCCCTTCGATGAACTCCTTGTAGCCGATCGCTGCGGAGGCGGTGTCGGACCACACAGGATACGCGCGGCGGAGCTCTGCGACCTCGGCGGCGAGGCCGTCCATGAACATCGCGTCCAGGCGGCTCTCAATGCGCTCGTGCAAGCGCACGCGCGGCATCTGAAGGACGGGATACTCCGGCGGAGGAAACGTCCACTCCCTGTCGAGGCCGCGAAGGAGCGCGGAGAAATAGAGCCCCGTTCCGCCCACCACAACCACCGGACGATCCACTGGCAGCGCGGCAAGCCATTCGGCGGCGGCGCGAAGCCATGCTCCCGACGAGAAATGCTCGGCGGGCGTCACTATGTCAACGCCGCCCATGCTGAACTCTTCGCGCTCCTCGTGCGAAGGCTTTGCCGTGCCAAGGTCCATGCCGCGGTACACGAGCATTGAATCGGCGCTGAGAATCGCGGCGCCGCGCGCACGCGCCAGGATGGCGGCCGCGGCGGACTTTCCGCTCGCGGTGGGACCGGCGAGAAGATATGCCTCACGCTTCGTCATCGCACTCGCCGTCCATGCGCTTCGGGCTGCCGCTTTTGGCGAAGAGGCCATGGACTATCAGAATTGCGGCGGCTACGGTAATGAAGGAATCGGCCACGTTGAACACAGGGAAGTGATGCACGCCCCAGTGGAAGTCGAACATATCCACCACGCAGCCGCGCGAAAGCCGGTCCACGAGATTGCCGATCACTCCGGCGTACAGCATCACCTCGGCTGCGGCGCCCCATCCACCCGGCGGGAAGATAGACTTGCGCTTCCAGATCATCACGCCCAGCGCGGCGAGGGCGAAGATCGAAAGCGGCCACACATGGCCCTGCAGCATGCCCCATGCGCAGCCACGGTTCTCGACGTATGCGAGATCGAAGAATCCTTCAATCACCACGCGCGGGGGATGCCCCTTGAGAAACGACACTGCCGCCGCTTTGGCGGCCTGGTCGAAGAAGAGCAGGTTCGCCACGGCGGCGGCGGTTATCACCAGGCGGCGAAGCATCAGCGCTTTCCGTATTGACTTTCCATCGCCGTCTGGCATTCCATGCACGTGTGCACGAAAGGCAGGTTCATGAGACGCGGCTTGCGGATGAGCTGGCCGCACATCTCGCAGATTCCGTAAGTGCCGTCGGCAATGCGCTGCAGGGCCTCGTCGATCTTCTGCACGATCTTGTTGTGCGAGTCGACCTGGTTGAGATTATGAAGGCGCAGGCAGGCGTCCGAACCGTCCTCGTCCTCGCGTATGCGGTCATCGGCCTGCTCCAGGGCAATGTTGCGCAACGTCTCGGACTGTCCCTGCGCTTCCTGGCGCAGCAGAATGAGACGGCGGCGGAACTCGTCAAGATCGGCTTCGGAGAACTGCATCGTGTTCTGTCCCTTCGAGCGGGATGTCGGGCGGCGCGAGAGCTTCATGTCCGTGGCGTTGCGCTCCTGGGCCATGCGCGAATCGTCCTCGCGCTGACGCTTCTTCATGCTCTCGGCGAAGGCGAAGGCGAGATCCTGGCTGTGGTTCTCGAAAGTGGGAACAGCCTCAGGCTTCTTGGGCGGGGTCTTAGAGGGCTTCTTGCTGACCACGGTGATTGGCTTGCGCGCAACATCCTTGCGGGCCTTCTTCTCCGCAGCCGGAACCGCCGCGGGCTTCTTCGACTCCGGCTTCTTTGCGGGTGCCTTCTTGGCCGCCGGCTTCTTTGTGGACTTCTTTGCGTCGGAGACGGGTTTCGGTTTGCTCATATTGCAACCTCCTCAGTTGTATGATGCGATCATGCTTCAGCGGGCATTGCTGCCAGCCAGGCACGCACTTCGTCGGATATCACGCCCACGGCCTTGATGGTGGCAGTGGAAGCTTTTCCTTCCGCATCTGTAAGTTCGAATGTCTCGCCCGGGCGCTTGCCCATGAGGGACTCCGCCAGACGGGTCTTGCTTGAAATTATGCCGCGATCGATGTCATTGTCCCACTCGCCGAGCACGGTGTACGTGCGCTCGGCACCATCCGCCGCGACTATCGTCACGCTCGATCCAGGAACCACCACCTCGGGTTCTGTAACGTCGGAGAAGTCCACGGCCTTGACGGCGTTGAGATCCTCCTGCATGAGCGTCTGCTTCTGCAGAAGCGCGCGCTGCTCGTCCTTGGCGTACTGGTACTCGGCGTTTTCACTGAGGTCGCCGTAGCTGCGAGCGGATTCGATGCGCTTTGTGTTCGCAGGAATCTCCACATTGACGAGGTGGTCGTACGCGGCCTGGCGTTCGGCGTAGGAGCGGCGAGAAGTGATTCTCTCCTGCTTCTTCACCTCTGCCTTCTTGGCGAGGCGCGCGGCAAGCTCGGGAGCCATCTGCGTCATTCGCACCACGATCATGTGATGCGTGGAGGGGTCCCACGTGATTGACGCCTGGAAACGCTCGAAGAAGAGCGACTTCTCGTCGTCATTGAGCTGCTCAAGAGTCGAGGCGAGCCACTTCCTGTCGGCGAAGAGACGGCGGATCATATTCTGCATGCGCAGCTTCTCGCCGCCCTGGCGCCCTTCGCCGAGCGCTATCGCGTGGGTGAGAATCACCACCAGAGACGGAAGCTTGTCCCATGACTTGAAGGATTCGTAGCGGCCAAGAACAAGCGTGACGAGCGTGGCGGGGGCAGAGGGGCTCTTGAGGAGGTCGGCCACCTTGGCGCGGCAGACTTCGTCGTCCTTGAACGCATTAATCGTCTCGCCGAGGAACGTGAAGCACATTCTGGGCAGCGCCTCGAGAAGCACTCCCCTGGCCTCGTCGCGGTTCTCGGCCACGAGGAAGGAGACGAGCGAACCAACGTCGCGAGCGGGAAGGCTGCGGGCAGCTGCGATATAGCGCTCCTCGCCGGACACGTCCTTCTCCCAGAGATAGGCACGCACCTTGGCAAGGCTGGTGGGCTTCTCGAGCTTCTGGAGGTCGCCGTCGAGCTGAAGATCTCCGATGCAGAACGCTATGCGCGCATAGAGCGCGTCGTCCACGCCGCGCGCGCCCTTGAGCGCGAAGGCAAGGCGGTCGACAATCGTGGTGCGGCGGTTGTCGGGCATGTCCTTGAGGCGGCCTGCAGCCTGAAGCTCGCGCACGTTGGAGAGGATGCTCTTGGGATCCTTCATCTGGGCGAAGGCCGTGAACCACGCGTCGCCGTACTCCTCGTCGGAAACCTTGAGGTGGATGGGATCGGTGCGGCGGGTGGGAATCTCCACGCACTTGTTCTGCTTGAGGTCCGTGCGCGCGCGCTCCCAGAACTTCTTCCAGTCGGCGCCGCTCTTCACGAATCCGTTCTGGGCGCAGAGCTCCTCGAGGCGCGTAATGGGCATGTCGCCGAAGCTGGTGAGCATCGCCTTCACGAAATCGCCGGGATTCTCCTTGAGCATCAACGCCACGCGGTCGGGATCCACCTTGCGCGTCACGAGGATGTGGTTTTCGGGGGCGAGCTTAAGCGTTTCGCAGGCGGCGTCGTAGGTGAACTGGTGGCCGCGGCGCGGCGGGCTGAAGAAGTCCACTGTCACGCGGCGGTTGAAGTAGTCGATGCGCTGTATCTCGCCGAGGCCCCATGCGGCGCTCAACACGAGAGAATGAGGACGAAAACCCAGAAGGAGGCCAAGACGGCCGAGAGACTCGCGAAGCGAGCGCGTGCCAAAGCCCACGCTGTCGACGAATGAAATGACGAGACGGTCCTTTGTGGTCTTGCGGAGCGCGTCGCGCACCTTCTGCCCCGCCGTTGCCTGAAGCGTCTTATCCAGAAGCTCCATACTGGCCGACACAAACGCCAACGCGCCCTCAAAGTCACTTGCGGCGTTCTCATACGCCTTCAGCACCTCAGGCGCCCATGCGCCGCCTTTGGAGGCCGGAGCCTCCGCGAGCAGCTCCGCAAGCTCCTTAGCCGCATACGGCGGCTTTTCCATCAGCTCTTTGTATCGAGCCTCCAGCTCTTCGACCGTCTTCTTCATTGAGACCCTTTCTTTCTACTGCAACCACGCTCTCTAAAAAGCGGGTGAATAGTATATCAAAATCCAAGCGACTGCGCAATTGGGCATTTAATGTTTTGCGGATTTCGCGGAATTTCGCGCGCAATCGCGCCTAGATGGTCTCCTGGCAGATCATCACGCAAACGTAGGCGACGAAGGATAGTATCCAAATCGCGCCTTCAATGCGTCCGATCTGCCCAGCCTCGCGCCCGCGGCTGCGCCAGTCGAATCCGAAGAGCAGGAT
>JAFUDL010000393.1 GCA_017459225.1 Kiritimatiellia bacterium | reverse complement strand
GTGGAAGTTGTAGGTGCCGCTTCCCCCGTTCCTGTCGCCCAGCAGGAAGGCCCGCTGTGTAGCCTCGACCTTGATTACCATGAACACGGTGCGCAGGTTGGTAAAGCGCGTGTACGTCATGTCGCGCTGGCTGCTCGTCTTGCCGAAATCGACCGTGGGACGTCCGTATGTCGTCGCGTCGTAAATCGGGAAGTTCTCGGCCTGCGCGGTTGCCGCAGGGGCCGTCGCGACGCGATGGCTGGAATCCTTCGAAGTCCACGAGAGGACGCGGCCGGCCGAATCGATGTTAAGCGTCGAGGCGTCGGAGGCGTCGAGCCAGAAGCACGCGCTCGAGAGGATCGAAGGCGCCGCAACCGTGCCGTCGAACCAAGGCGACGTAACCTCCGCGCCAAGGTAGCCGTCCGCCGAAAGGCCCTTCACCTTGAGGGTGTGCCCGTTCAGGTCGATGGCGGCACCGGACGGGATCGTGACCGTGCCGAGTCCGCGCCAGTCGCAGTCCGCGTTCAGCGTGACGACGTTCCGGCCCGTGCCCATCGTGAAGTGGTCGGGCGTGAACGGAACGTACTCCCCGCCGTTGACGCTCACAAGCATCGGCCACGGCATACCGTTGTAGGACATTCCGTTGGACGCGCCGTTCGCGCCCTCGCCGCCAGTCGTGTCGCCGCAGACGATGGTGAACTTGTGCCAGCCCTCGGCTATGGTGAAGTTCGTCATCTTGTTCGCGTTGTAGGTGTTGTTGATGTGCTTCCACGCACCGTCAATGGCAAAGCCGTAGTAGTCGTCGTAGCGCTGGTTGATGTTCCACGTGCCCGCCTCCTCCGCCGAGACGTACACCCAGCCGTCGTAGCGCACCTGCGCCTCGTTGATGTACGTGGCCGACCACGGGACGCCGTAGGCGTTGAGTTCCGTGAGGTCGCCAACGCCCTGCGTCATGTAGTGCTTGAGCAGGACGTTCTTCCAGTTGTCGTTGCCCATCGCCGAGCGACCCGCGTACTTGATGTAGCCCATCTGCGTGTAGGAGTGGATATCCTCGCCGATCTGCACGCCCTTCCAGTTCATCTCCGTCCCCTCCGGGACGCTGAACGACGTCGCGCCGTCGATGATGACGGTCGTGTGCTCGTTCGGGACGGCGTTCTCGACCACTTTGCCCGCCACGTCGCGGCACTCCCAGTTCGCCGCGCTCGTCAGCGTCGTGCCGTCGCCGCCGCCCGTCCAGCGCGCGGTCATGTCAACCGTGCCGGGCGTAGTCCAGATTTCGATCTTCGCCACTTCGTACGCCTGCGCGCTCAGGCGCGTGGAGCCGCCGAGCTTGCCTGTGTCGTAGGCGAACGTCCAGTCCATCGATCCGAGCGACTGATGCGACATGTTGCCAAGGCCGAACGCATACCCGGCGGTGCCGCTACCCCAGTCGCTGAGCGCGAAGAGCACCTGCGCCGGATTGTATTCGCCAGGCGTGAGGCGGTGCACCTGCATGGAGCCATGTCCCGCAGCCTCGCCACTGCACGTGTCGTTCCAGTCGTAGCCGTAGGTCTTGGCGGGCGCTCCCGCGATTCCGCTTGCGCCATTGCCGTAGGAGCTCGGCCAGAACTCGACCCAGCCGTCAGCGCCGTCGCCAGTTGCAGCCGTGGTTTCGATGCCCGGCATGTTGCTCGCGATGTGCAGATGCGACGCAGGCCCCTGATACTTCTTCGCGAGGATGATCGGCACGCCGAGCGTATCGATCAACCTGTCGCCGAAGGCGTCCATCGAGACCCACAGCCAGCGCGTGAGGCCGTGGTACTCGTGCACTCCGTCGTCCTTGCGCCTGATCTCGATGTAGTAGCCCACGCGGCCGACGTTCTCCGTAGCAGCGCCGGTCTCGCCGATGTCGTCGTAGGGAACATATCCGTTCGAGGCAAGCGGCGTCTTGTTGTGCGCCGCGACGTCGAAGACGCGGGCGCGCGTGAAACCTGCGAGGTACGCGGCGGGCACGTTGTTCTCAGCGCCGCTCGTCGTGGGCACGACTTCCGCCTGGCCCGGAGTGAAGTCGGGATCGTCGGCGAGAGCGTCCGTGATCGCCTTGCAGTAGACGTCGGCCATCTTGTCCTCGCCCGGCCAGTCGGGATGGAGGTCGGTCGCGCTCTGGAAGCTGCCGGTGATGTAGTTGCCCTGCGCGTCGTAGCGGTAGCACGGCGTGTAGAGGTCGGCGAAGTACACGCGCTTTGCCGGGAACATGCCGCCCTCGATCGCCTCGCGCATCATCGTGTTGTAGGTGACGACCTTCGCGTTCTTCGCGGCGTCGGCGATGTCGACCACCGCGCCCGCGATGAACTTCGCCGTCGTCTTCTGCGTGATCACCTTCTCGACGAGGTTGCTCCACACGGGGAACAGCTCGCCCGGCGTCTTCGTGCCGGAGTTGATGTCGTTCGTGCCGAGCTTGACGAGGACGAAGTCCACGTCGCCCGCCTGGTCGAGGAAGTTCTCGATGGCGTCGATCGTGCCGCCGCCGCCGCTAGAGATGAGGCGCTGCCCGCCGATGCCGGAGTGGCTGATCCACTCGTCGGGCATTGCCGCGCCGCAGATGTCGTTGCTCTGGTCGTAGCGGTGGCCCTTCGCGATCGGCTCGTAGCCCGCCGCCGCGAGCTTCTTCATGAGGCCCGTGCGCCAGTTGCCGTACCCGCCGCCGTGCGTGATGGAGTCGCCCACCGGGAGCACGTTCACGCGCGTCTTCGGCGCGCCGTAGTCAAGGTCGAGCCACAGACGGCTTGAGCCGTTCGCGAGGCTCTCCACCCACACCTTCGGATTGTTGCCGCTCGCGCTCGACGCGTCGAAGAGAGCCGTCAGCGCCGCGTCGTCCATGTTCAGCGAGCCGCTGTCCCACGTCATCAGCAGGAAGCGTCCCTTCGTGTTCGCGGCGTACTTCTGGTCGAGCGCGATCTTCGCGCCGGGCGTAAACACGGGCGTGCCGACAAGACGGAACGTGAACTTCGTCGGGTCGTATGTCACCTTGCCAGTCGCGCCGATGTCAAGCGTGGAGAGGTAGAAGCCGCCCACGTCGTTGAACGACGCCGCGCCGTCAACCATGAGGCGCGTGGTGGTGAGGCTCACGGGATCCCAGCCGACGTACGTGAACGCCTGCGACGCGCCGGACGGCAAGAGGACCGGCGCATTGGCGAGGCTTGTCGCCGTAGTTCCGTTCTTTGCCCAGTTGCCGACGGTCGCGAACGTGGATTCGCCCTCCGTCGCGGGAGTCCAGATGTAGTCCGCGATGGCGGAGCGGTCGGGCGTGGAGCCGTCGTACTTCAGCCAGAACTCGATGCGGATGTGGGAATACGCGTTCGCGGAGATGTTGGCGACGTCGGCGGTGTCAGCGCCGTACGTGAACGTCCAGTCCAGCGTCTTGGACGAGCTGTGGCCGAGGTTGCCGAAGTCGGCCAGCGTCCCCATGCCGATTGCGCGCGGATTCGCAGCCGTGCTGCCCCAGCGGTTGTAGGCGAAGAGGATCTCGCCCGGCAGCACGCCGTCCGGTTCCGCGTACTTCCTCATCAGCTGGAAGCAGCCGTGGCCGCTGTCGCCCGTCTCGGTGAGCGTGTCGTTGAAGCCGCAGATGCCGCCGGACCAAGGTTCCGCGAGGACGTCTCCCGTCCTATCCCCGCCGCCGTAGTTCACGGGGTTGAACTCGATGTATCCCTCGACGGAATCGTCGTCCGCCGCGACCTGCTTCACGCCGCCGAAGTTGCTCCACACGTGGAGCTTCGTCACGGTCTTCTGCTTGCGCTGCGCGTGCGTGACGGGGAGCGCGACATCTGCCCACGTGGAGCCAGGGGCGTCCATGTCGATCCACATCGCCTGCAGCGCGCCCGTTTCCTTGCGCAGGAGATCGATGTAGTTGCCCACCTTCGCAATGCCGGTCTCCTGCTTCGGCGGCGCGTAGGTGTAGGGAATGCCATTGAGGTTCTGCGCAAAGCCGAGCGTGGGCGTGGGCTCGATAGTGCGAACGCGCGTGAAGCCGTCGAGGTACGCGGCAGGCACGTTGTTCGTCGCGTCAAGGACGACCGCCGGAGGCGTCCAGCCGCTCGGCGTGTTCTTGCCGCCTTCGGCCGTGGCGAGCGTCATCAGCTTCGCCTTGATCGCGGCGGCCACGGCCTCGCACTCCGCCTGCGCCTGCGCTGTGGTGATGAGCGATGCGATGTCAACACACTCCACGTTCGCCTCTTCGCCGCACCACGACGAAATATCTGCGTTGAGCGCAGCCGAGCCGCCGGGGATCGTGCAGGCGATTACTGTCGTCATCGGAAGCGCGGCCTTGATGCGCGTCACGGCCTCCTTGTAGTTGGCAAGCACCGTCGCGTCGGCAATTTCGTCTGCGACATCAATGTCGCCGCAGATGAACACCGTGAAGTCGGGATAGTTCGCCGCCGCGCAGAACGTCTCGAGTCCTTCGAGGAGTCCGGCGCGCGTCGCCGTGGTTTTGAGCGCAAGGTTCTGCACGCCCGCGTGACGCTTCCACGCATCGACGCCCGCGCAGAGCGCGTTCGCGTTCGCCGTGCGCCAGCCCGTCATCCGCACGTTCCAGCCGCTCGCGGCGAACGACTGCGCGAGCGACCCGCGGAAGCAGTACGTGCCGCCATAGACGTAGTTGCCGCCGATGGTCCAGATCTTGATCTCGGGCTTTGCCGCTACAGCAGAGGGATTCTTGGAGAGGACAATGCGTGTTGACGTTACAACGACCTCGTATCCCTCAGGGCAACCCGTCGCAACGACCTCGGAGGCGTCGAGTCCGTCGATCATGCCGACTTCGAGGAGAACGACGTCAGCATCGCCCTCCGGCGCCGCCATGCCCGAGAGGTCGAACGTCGCCGTGCCGCCGAACGACACCGTGCCCGCGAAGGAGAAAGGACGCGCCCGCGAGAACGACACATTGCCCGGGAAGGAGATTATGTTGCTCGTCGTGGCGAGGATCGCCCCGCCGTCATCGACTTCAAGTGATGTGAGCTTCACCGGGTTCACACACTTGCGCATGTCGAGCGTGCCGCCCGCGTGGATCGTCACCGGCACGGGCTGCGAGGAAATGGCGATCGAGGGGTTGACCGTCGAGGCGGTGGAGTCCATGACCACCATGCCGCCGAAGATCTCCGCGCCGCCGTCCATGCGCTGGTCGGTGTGGTTGTTCGTGATGTTGAACTTGGCCGCGCCATACTTCACGAGTTTGGGATAGGTGCCGTTGTTTGTTATGGGCGCGGCACAGGTGATGTCCGTCGTCTCGTTGGAGACTATGACGTTGTCCGAGACGTAGATCCAGCTGACGGACGAGCTAATCTTCGTGGCGTCGTTGAAGAACAGGTTGCGCACGTGCATCCTGTTGCTTGTCTGCACGTAGGTGGATCCGCCGTCCATCACGAGGTCGCGCAGATAGACGTTGACGGCCGGCACCTCGACCTTCGAATTCTCGCCGTCGATGATCGCGTCGACGTTGGGCAGGTTGACGGTGCTGTTGTGGAAATACAGGCTTCCGTTCGTCACATGGATCAGGCCTTCGCACGAACTCGCGGCGTTGCACATCCAGAAGTGCTTTCCAGTCGGAACGTTGATCGTGAGCGTGTAGCCGTGCATGTCAAAGTCCGTAGCCGCGTAGCCGCTGTTGAGGAGCCCGAAGTCTCCGTTCGACGAATACGCAGTGGCGTTGCCCGTCAGAATGATTCCGGCCACCTGCGCTGAGCCGCTGGTCACGTCGCCGCCGGAGTTGCGCAGGCATCCGTTGCCGTCTGGTCCTGTGCCCTCCATTGTCAGCACCGGGCAGTTGCCGTTGCCATTGCCCGCCACATCGTAAGCCGCGCCGTCCATGACGCGGATCGGGTACTTGATGGGGACGAGCGAGGTTGCGCCCATAGCGAACGTTCCAGCGTTCACAACCGCTCCGCCGGAGTTCCTGATGTAATTTGCCGCAGTGAACGTGCCCGCGCCCGTCTTGACGAACGTCAGCCCGCCATCCACGACGTAGGCGACGTTGTCCTTTGTCACGCCTTCGGCGACGTCGATGTGCAGCTCGCCCGCCGTGACGCGGGGATTCAGGAGCTTCACGTCGTCGATCAGCGACGTCGAGTCGGAACCAATGAGATAGCCCTGGAACTTTATCTCATGCTCCCCCGCTGTAAGGTTGAGCGTCACGATCTGTTCCTCAAACACGGTGTTGTTCACTGCGCCCCACGTCCGCACAGTTGTGCCGTCGACGTCAACGGTCAGCTTGCCGCAGCCAAGGTTCGGCCTCGCCGCGAGCTTGAACGTAAGCGTGTATTCGCCTGACTCCGGCACCGTGACATACTGAAAGATGCTTGCAGCGTTCTGGAGCCAGCAGACAAATGTTCCGTCGATCGGCGTGTTCGCCACCCAGGTGTTGTTTTTTACCGCAAGGCCGGATGACGTTGTGGCATTCCATCCCGTCGGCTGGAATCCGCCGACGGTGATGTAGGCGTATGTGCCGGTGAACGTTCCATCGAAGCTCTCGAAGCTGCCGTTCGTGATGAGATTCGCGCGCTCGAGGATCGAATCCGTGACCGTGACGCTGCCGTCGCCCACGATGTCGTAAACGTAGAGCGTGTGTCCGTTCAAGTCGATGACCGTGCCGCTCGCCACGTTCAACGCGCCAAGTCCGCGCCAGTCGCAGTCCGCCGTGAGCGTCACGCGCCCGGTCTGCGCGCCGAACGTGACTGAGGCCCAAGACGGCGTGGCGCCGACGGGACAGGAAATCGATGCCGCTCCATCGATGTCAACCGCCGTGCCCGAGTCGGGAAGCGCCGTCGCGGGCAGTTCCGCGCCCGTCGCGTCCCAGCACTTCCAGTTGGCGGGGTCGGCAAGATCCGTCACGTCGCCTCCGCCGATCCAATGCGCCGTCGCAACCCTTCCGGCGTCCGCCGCCGCGAAGGAATTGAGGCTCGCCGTCGAATTCTGCACCCAGCCCGTGCGCGTGAGCGTGGCGCCCTTGGTGAAGTCGTTGCTCTCGAGTTCGTTGGAATAGAGGATGCCGTTCACGTTGTCGAATAGCGCGCCCTTCCCGTTCGCCTTGACGACGGGCACGAGGTCGCGCACCAGCATTCCGGCGTCCTTCAGCTTCAGTGAGTTGAAGGTGTACTTGGATCCCCTCGTGACGGACCACGTGCCGAACACTCCGACGTCGAGAACCGGGTTGGGCGCGAGGCGCACGCCGTATTCCCTGTGCGAGGTGCCGTGGTCCATCCTGACGACGGGGCCGTCAAACAGCTGGATGCGGTAGGGTTCGGACATGTTTGCCGCCGGATCAAGGTTCGTGCCGCTGCCATACCACCTGTAGTAGTTGCCCTGGACGCACAGCAGGAAGTCGCACCCGTTCCAGCCCTGTCCGAAGAGGCAGTTGTCGTTGGCGTAAGTAAGCCCGCTGATGCGGAAGTCGAACGTGGTGGTGATGTCTGGGATGTACCCCGTGCGCACTGTCTGCCCGCCAGTGGAGGTGAAGGACGCGACTTCGCTCGCGTAGGGAAGATCGCTTGTCTTCACGAGGAAGAAACGATACTTGAGCCCTGTTGCCTGAAGCGCGGCTGGAAGCGTGACCGTGCGGGTGGTCTCGTCTGCGGCAATCGCGCCAAGGTCTTCGAAGTTAGCCCATGCGTTCTTGTCCGCACCGCCGTCCGTAGCGCCGTACGCGATGAAGAGGTTGCTGCCAGACGCACCATTGCCGAACGCGAGCGTCGCGGTGGTGGCAGTCTGCTCCGTCACTGCGACGGTCGGGAGGAAGCGGAACGTCGGCGTCATGTCCGTCACGCGGCCGAAGCGCGCGGCGTCGCGCTCCGTGCCCGCGACAAGCGCCGTCTCGGTGCTGCTCGGGTAGAACTTGTCGTTCACCTGGTCGTAGAGGCCCGGCACGTCGTTCGCGTCGAGTGCGGGGATGTAGTCGCGCTGCATCGGGTAAGGATCATACCATCCGCTGTTGGCAATCTTCATGCGGTAGAAGTCGAACGTGGAGAAGTTCTTGTTGTCGTTGCAGGCGAAGATGCCCATCGGGTTGTTGGCGTCCACGTTGCGCGTGTTCGACGGCGCAACGCGCGTCTCCGCGCCATTGGTGAAGAGGCTCACGTGGTTGTCGTCATCGACGATGAAGCGGTAGTTGGTGTTGAGGGCGGGCTTCGCGCCGAACGCCGACCCGCTCGCGTGAAAGTAGAACTTGTCGCCCTGCTGGTTGAAGAGGTAACGGCTACCGGTCCAGTTCTGGCCGAAGAAGGCTGTCGAATTAACATACGTGACGTTGCCGAAGCGGAAGTCAGTGACCGTGCGGCCATCGGGGACGAGATCGGCGTTCACCCACTGCGCGCCGGTGGAGTGGACCTTGTCGAGTTCTTTCGCCATGGCGAGGCCCGTCGTCTGCAGGAGGAAGAAGCGGAGCGGACGCCCGTCGCGGAGGGCGGCGGGAACCTCGTAGGTGTACGTCTCCTGCCCGTCGACGATGTCGGCGACCTTCTCGAAGCTCTCCCAGGCGTACTTGTCGTCGTCGCCGTCCGTCGCGCCGCTCGCGAGGAAGAGCGCGTGGTTGCGTCCGTTCGGATTGCCGAACGCGAGCGTCACGCTGTCAGCCGTCTTCTCAGCAACGCACACCGTGCGCGGCGGCTCGTAGAGGCGGACGACGCCCGGAAGCGTGGTCGGGCCAAGCCGCGCGCTCTCGGCGAGCGTCTCGTCGGAAAGCGCGCCGTTCCAGATGCGCACTTCGTCGTACTTTGCGTTCGCGTCGATGTCGTTCTTGTAGAACGAGTGGCCGATGTTGAGCGTGTAGGTGCGGAGTTCGGCTATCGTCCAGCCCGTAACAAGCGCCCAGCGGTTGCGGACGATGCGCCCCGTCGCGGCGTTGCGCTTCGTCCAGTGGACCATCGTGTTGCCATTGCCCATGTCGCGGTACGACACCGCAATGTGCCATTTCGTGTTGAGCGCGAAGCCGCCGAACGAGTCGTTGACGGAAAGGAGCGAGGATCCGCCCCTCTTGACCTGGAAGGCGTCCTGTCCGGTGTTTGTGCCGCGCACCCAGCTGAGAAGGATGCCGTCCGTTTCGCCGCCGCCCATGTCGAACACGCGGGCGTAGCTCTTGGCAGCGGTCGGCGTCGCCCAGATTTCGATCGTCATGCTGTCGGAGGGCAGGATGTTTCCGCCAACGCCGAGCTCCACGTAGCCGCCGTTGTTGTTGTCGCTCATCTGGTTCTTCGTGCCGCTCATCTGGATGGTCGTGTTGCTGTCGGCCCAGGCGAGCTTCTTGCCCTTGCCCGCGGCGGCGGGACGGCCGGGAAGCGCGTTGTTGTAGTTGCCGTTGAAGCTCCAGCGCTGGCGAAGGTGGACGTAGGCGTTGTCAACGGCCGGCGCGACAGTGACAGTCTCCGGCAGGGAGTTCGGACCGGCCGCCGCGTTCGCGTTTAGCTGCGCGTCGGTGAGCGCGCCGTTCCAGATGCGCACTTCGTCGTATTCAGCATTGGCGTCATGGTCACCGGAATACTGCGAATGGCCAAGATAGAAGTAAGGCCGGTACAACGCGCCAAGCGCCCAGTTCGGGGCGTTGCCGGAACCGGACTTCTCTATCGCGCCGGTCGTGACGTTGCGCTTCGCCCAGCGCACGTCGCACGAGCCGTCGCCCTTCGGCGTGAACACGACGGAAATGTGGTATTGCGTGCCTAGCGAATACGGGAAGAGCGTGTTGTCCTTACGCAGGATCGCAGTGTTGGCATACTTGATTTCCTCAAGGTCCTTGTTGATGTCCGTGCCGGTTGACCAGCTCATCGTGAAATAGTTCTGGTCGTTCGGGCCGTAGTCGAAGATGCGGGAGTAGTTCTTGGTCGCAGTCTGCTTGGCCCAGATTTCAACGGTGGCGGCTCCAGGCGGCATGACGTCCATGCCGAGGTTGAGCGAACCTGTGCTGTTGCCTGCACCGG
>JAFUDL010000392.1 GCA_017459225.1 Kiritimatiellia bacterium | reverse complement strand
CCACGGTGGATGAGCTCGCGAAGTGGAGCGGAGTGCAGGTGTGGAACGGCATAACTGACGACAACCACCCCACTCAGATCCTCGCGGACCTTCTCACGGTGCGCGAGACGTTCGGCTCGCTGAAGAACTGCACGGTTGCGTACGTGGGCGACGGGCGCAACAACGTGGCGAACTCGCTCATGATGGGCTGCGCCAAGGCGGGCGTCAGATACGTGTGCTGCGCGCCAAAGGAGCTGCGTCCCGACGAGCAGGTGCTCGCCGAGGCGGCCGCGGTGGCCGCTAAGAACGGAGTCGACGTGCGCGTCTTCGAGAACCCGAAGGAGGGCGTGAAGGGCGCGAACGTGCTGTACACTGACGTGTGGGTGTCGATGGGCGAGGAGGCGAAGACGGCCGAGCGCATCGCGATGCTGCGTCCTTACCAGATCAACATGGACCTTATGGCCGCCACTGGCAATCTCGAGGGGAAGCTCATGTTCCTCCACTGCCTGCCGGCGTTCCACGACTTCAACACCGAGGTGACGAAGGAGTGCGGCGCGCTGGAGGTGACCGACGAGGTGTTCGAGTCGAAGTACTCGAAGGTGTTCGACGAGGCGGAGAACCGCATGCACACGATCAAGGCGCTGTTCGTGTCGGCGCTGTGCGACCATGTCGCGCTCTAGGCTTGCGGCGAGCAGGAGAATTCAAGCTTTTATTGAAAGAGAGATGATTAAAATGGCAAAGACCGTATCGCGGCATGTTTTCACTTCAGAGGCCGTTTCCGAAGGCCATCCCGACAAGGTGGCCGACCAGATAAGCGACGCCGTTCTCGACGCCTGCATCGCGCGCGACGAGTCCGCTCATGTGGCGTGCGAGACGATGGTGGGCCCGAATCTCGTGGTGAACATGGGTGAGATAACGGCGCGCGGCTTCGAGGGCGTGAACCCGCAGGCCATTGCGCGCGAAGTCGTGAAGAGCATCGGATACGACCGTCCGGCGGAGGGCTTCAGTTGGGACACGTTCAACTACGTGAGCGCGCTTCATGGGCAGAGCCCTGACATCGCGCAGGGCGTGAACAGGAAGAAGGCCGAGAAGCAGGGTGCGGGCGACCAGGGAATGATGTTCGGCTACGCCTCTAACGAGACAAAGAGCCTAATGCCGGCGCCCATCATCTACTCGCACGAGCTGCTGCGCCATTTCACGAAGCTGCGCAAGACGGGGAAGCTGAAGTATCTGCGTCCAGATGCAAAGAGCCAGCTCTCCATTGTGTACGAGAACGGCAGGCCAGTCTCGATCGAGACGGTGGTGCTCTCTCATCAGACCACGGAAGAGGGCGCATGCCGCAAGTGCTACGCGGAGCTTGAGGAGATCGCCCGCGCGGAGCTTGCGAAGACGGGGCTCGTTACGAACCGCACCAAGTTCTACGTGAACCCCACGGGCAAGTTCGTGGTGGGCGGCCCGACTGGCGACAGCGGACTCACCGGGCGCAAGATCATCGTCGACACGTACGGCGGCATGGCGGCGCACGGCGGTGGCTCGTTCAGCGGAAAGGACCCTTCGAAGGTTGACCGCAGCGCAGCCTATTACGCGCGCTACGCGGCGAAGAACATCGTGGCTGCGGGGCTTGCGGACCGCTGCCAAATACAGGTGGCGTACGCGATCGGCGTCGACAGGCCCGTCTCCGTGTGCGTGAAGACGTTCGGCACGAACCATGGCGTCACGAACGAGCGGCTGGAGAAAATGATCCTCTCCGGCAAGGTGTTCGATTTCCGTCCGTACGCGCTCATCGCAGACCTTGGCCTTGCGAAGCCGAAGGGGTGGTGCTACAGCGACACGGCGAACTGCGGCCACTTTGGGCGCAGCGAGTTCCCGTGGGAGAAGACCGACCGCGTGGAGGCGATCAAGAGCGCGCTGTGACGGATTCGCAGAGTGCTGACAGATTTTGTCCAAAAAACCGAAAAGGAGAAGTCAAATGAAGAAGCTGATGATTTCCGCCGCGATGGCCGGCATTTCCGCCGTGGCCCTCGCAGGCCTGTACGGCGACACGCCGAACGCGCTCCACGCCTGGGCCGTGCACGACATGAACAGGCCCAATCCCGCGAAGGTGACGCCGGCCGACAAGCCCGGCCAGCCGCCGAGCGACGCGATCGTGCTCTTCGACGGTACGCAGAAGAGCTTCGAGGAGAACTGGGTGGACGGCAAGGGCAACAAGACGAAGTGGAAGTTCGTCGACGGCACCATGGAGTCCGTGCGCTCCGCAGGCAACATCTGCTCGAGGCGCGAGTTCGGCGACGTGCAGCTGCACGTGGAATGGCAGGCGCCCGTCAAGGTGCAGGGCTACGGACAGGGCCGCGGCAACTCGGGCGTGTTCGTGCTTGGCGGCATGTACGAGGTGCAGGTGCTCGACAGCTACGAGACCAACCCCGCCGACATGAAGAACCCCAACTACGCCGACGGCCAGGCCGGCGCGGTGTACGGGCAGAATCCGCCGCTCGTGAACCCCACGCGCAAGCCCGGCGAGTGGCAGGCGTACGACATCGTCTTCCACCAGCCCGTCTTCGAGGGCAACAAGTGCGTGCATCCCGGCTCGCTCACCGTGTTTCTGAACGGAGTGCTGGTGCAGGACCACTGGGAAGTGGAAGGACCCACTTGGCACATGCGCCGCACGCGCCAGGAGAAGCCTCGCTCCACTAAGGGCTCGATCCAGTTCCAGGATCACGGCAATCCCGTCCACTTCCGCAACGTGTGGGTGCGCGAGATCCCCAGCCGCTGGGCCAACACCACGCACGGCACATACCTCGCGAACGAGAAGGACGTGGCTGCGCAGCGCCGCGCGACGGCCGAGAAGCTGTTCGCGAAGATCGACAAGTCCAAGTGCGACGCCCAGCAGGTGCACCAGATCCTCGAGGTGATGTCGTACTGCGGCGAAGAGCCGTTCCTCGGCGCCGCCAAGAATATCTGCGGCGGCTACCTCAGGAAGCTGGAGTCCTGGAAGGGCAGCGAGCTCGACGGACGCAAGAACGAGATCCGCTCCATCCGCGGCGCGTACGACACGCTCAACAGGAACGGCATCGCCAAGGACTGCCCGCTCAACGCCAAGGTGCGCGAAACGTGCAAGGCCAAGGGCTGGCGCTGATCGCATGACGGCAAGGTCAACATCAATCAATCAACAGGAGAAACCAAATGAGCAAGATTCAATACGAAGCCGCGAAGAAGCAGTTCGCGGCTCTTGGCGTGGACACTGAGACGGCCATCAAGGCGCTTCAGAAGATATCGATCTTGATGCACTGCTGGCAGGGCGACGACGTGGGCGGATTCGAGACCACGGGCGGCGCGTCGGGCGGCATCCAGACGACGGGCAACTATCCCGGGAAGGCCCGCACTCCGCAGGAGCTGATGCAGGACCTCGAGTTCGCGCTCAAGCTCATCCCCGGCAAGCACCGCGTCAATCTGCAGGCCTGCTACGGCATCCAAAAGGACAAGGTGGTGGACCGCGACAAGATCGGCCCCGAGCAGTTCAAGCCCTGGGTCGAGTGGGCCAAGAAGAACGGCGTAGGACTCGACTTCAACCCCACTTTCTTCTCGCATCCCCTCGCGGCGGACGGCCTCACGCTCTCCAACCCCGACCCCAAGGTGCGCGCGTTCTGGGTGAAGCACGGCATCCAGTGCCTCAAGATCGCCGAGTACTTCGGCAAGGAGCTCGGCACGCCCTGCGCGATCAACTTCTGGGCCCCCGACGGCTACAAGGACGAGCCCTCCGACCGTCTCGGGCCGCGCCAGCGCATGGCCGACTCGCTCGACAAGATCTTCAAGTACAAGTACAACAAGAAGCTCTGCGTGCCCACCTTCGAGTCGAAGCTCTTCGGCATCGGCGTTGAGAGCTACACCGTTGGCTCCCACGAGTTCGTGATGGGCTACGCGATGAAGAAGGGCATCCTCGCGCTTCTCGACATGGGCCACTTCCACCTCTCCGAGAACGTGGCGGACAAGATCAGCTCGTTCCTCATGTTCTTCGGCAAGGTGGCGTTCCACATCTCGCGCCCCGTGCGCTGGGACTCAGACCACGTCATCCGCGTGAACGACGACCTGCGCAACGCCGCCCACGAGATCGTTCGCATGGGCCCCGAGAACTTCATCGTGGCCCTCGACTACTTCGACGCGTCGATCAACCGCGTGGCCGCGTGGGTGCTCGGCATGCGCAACATGCAGAAGGCGCTTCTCGAGGCGCTCCTCGAGCCGTCTGCCACGCTCAAGGCGCTTCAGGACGGCGGGCAATTCACCGAACAGCTCGTCCTCCAGGAGGAGCTCAAGAGCTATCCCGTCTCCGCCGTGTGGGAGGAGTTCTGCGCCCGCGCGAAGCTGCCCGCGAACGAGACGTGGATGGCGCAGGTGCTCAAGTACGAGCGCGACGTGCTCTCGAAGCGCGTCTAGGGAGCCGCGCGAAATGAGAGCGTGCTGGAGATGGTTCGGCGACGGCGATCCGCTTTCTCTCGCCGAGATACGCCAGACGGGCGTGAAGGACATAGTGGCCGCGCTGTACGAGCGCAAGCCCGGCGAGGCGTGGCCGCTCGACGAGGTGCGCGCGCGCGCCGAGAAGGTGCGCGAGGCGGGCCTCGAGTGGACCGTCGTTGAATCCATCCCAGTGCACGAGGACATCAAGAAACACGCCGGCGACTGGCGGCGTTTCGTGGAGAACTACAAGACCTCTCTTCGGAACGTCGCCGCGTGCGGCGTGAAGACCGTGTGCTACAACTTCATGCCGGTTCTCGACTGGACGCGCACCGACGTGAAGACGCGGCTCGACGACGGGTCGGTGGTGATGACGTACAACCCGTACGAAGTCGCCGCGTTCGACGTGTTCGCGCTGAAGCGCCCAGGCGCAGAGTCCGCATACGACGAGGCCACCCTCGTGAAGGCGAAGGAGGTGTGGGAGAAGTCCACCCCCGCCGACCGCGAGCGCCTCGAGAAGACGATTCTCATGGGCCTGCCCGGCACGGTGGACGACCTCTCTCCCGAAGAGTTCCTCGCGCAGGTGCGCGAATACGCGAACGTGGGCGAGACGGGCCTACGAGACCATCTGTACGGCTTCCTCAACGAGATCACGCCCGTCCTGGAGGATACAGGCCTCACGATGGCCATTCATCCCGACGATCCGCCTTATCCGATCTTCGGGCTGCCGCGCATTCTCTCGAACGCGGCCGACATGCGCATCATGTGCGAGGCGTGCCCGAGCGAGAAGGTGGGTTTCACGCTATGCACGGGCTCGCTCGGCGGCAGCCTGGCGAACGACGAGGTGGCGATATTCCGCGAGTTCGCGCGCCGCATACACTTCTGCCATTTCCGCAACCTTGTGTACGCGCAGGACGGCGTGTTCCGCGAGTCTGAGAGCCACCTCACGGGCAAGGTGGACATGCCCGCTCTGATGCTGGAGCTGCTGCGCGAGGAGAAGCGGCGCGGAGAGCGCATCTTTCTGCGTCCCGATCATGGCCGCCAGTTCTACATTGACAAGGACCGCCCCTGCTACTGGGGCTACTCCTTCGTCGGCCGCATGGTCGGCCTCTCGGAGCTGCGCGGCCTTGAATGCGGCCTTCGCCGCGCCTATGGTCTGTAGCAGGTTTTCTTTCTCCGCCGGCTAATGCCAATGCACTATTTTTCTGAAAATCGGCGTTGCGCTTGATTTGCCGTGTTTGGTTTGATATAATATCAATTCACTTTTCACAAAAAAAGGAACATTGAAGATGAAAATGATGTGGCAGCCCTCAAGGGTAAAACGCGCGCGCAAGATCGGTTTCCGCGCACGCAAGGCGACAAAGGGCGGGAGAAAGATTCTCGCGCGCCGTCGGCAGAAGGGGCGCAAGCGCCTTACCCAGGTCTAAGGGACGGCGAAGCGTATGTCCACGCGGCTCCCCGGCTCGAAGTACAAGAGCGTCTTCGACCAGGGGCGCCCGTTGCGCGGGCGTTTGTTCGCCGCGTGGGTGTTGCATCTGCCCGACGCCGGCCGTCAAGCCGGCGTTGTTGTTTCAAAGAAGAGCTTCCATGACGCAGTGGACCGCAACCGCGCCAAGCGCATCATGCGCGAGGGCTTCCGCCTCGCAGCGCACAGGCTTCAGGCGGATGCGGCCTGGGTGCTTGTGGGGCGTGCCTCGCTCGCGGGCCGGCGCACGGCCGATGTCGAGGCCGAGCTTCTTCATCTGGCCCGCCGAAACGGACTTCTGGCGGGCGGCGAGGACGAATCCCGGTGACGCGGCTTCTGGTCCTTTTCGTGCGCGCCTACCAGGTGCTGCTCTCGCCGCTCTTCCGCGGCTGCTGCCGTTTCGAGCCCAGTTGTTCGAACTACGCCATTGAGGCGCTGCAGGTGCACGGCGCGTTCAAGGGCTCCCTGCTCGCGGCGTGGCGGCTTCTGCGGTGCCATCCCTTCGGCTCCTACGGCTACGACCCGGTGCCACCGAAGGGCAGATGGAAAAACCTCATCAACGAATCCAAGACATGAACAAGCAAGAAAAACTGATTTCGCTTCTGCTGGGGCTGGCCCTCGTGGGCTGGTTCTGGTACTCGTTCAACCAGCAGAAGAAGGCGGCCGCCGAGGCGGCGCGCAATCCTCAGCCCGCCGCGCAGGTGCAGCCTGCGCATAATGCGGCGCCTGCCCCCGCTCAGGCGGCTCCGCAGAAGCCCGTCGAGGCTCCAAAGCCCAAGAAGCAGAAGGCTCCGGAGAAGACCGTGACCCTAGCCAACGACCAGGTGGAGCTCACGCTCTCCACGAGGGGGGCGGTGGTGAAGAGCGCGACGATGCGAAAGTACGCGCAGAAGCCGGGCAAGATATCGTCCGAGAACCCGCCGCTCGCGCTGGACTTCTCGTCCGCCCCGGCTCTCGCCGTCGTAGGCATGGAGGGTGTAGATCCCGACGAGGACTTCGAGATCGCCGAAAACCTCAGCGATGCCGACTGCGTGGTGTTCAAGAACGCCTTCATGACGCGCCGCGTCACGCTCAAGCCCGATTACTGCGTGGAGGTTGAAGAGACGTTCGCGAAGCCCGGCGCCGCCGCCGCGAGCAGGCTTTCGCTCGGCGCTGTGACGATGGGCTCCTCGAAGAACGACATTCTCTCCGTTGACTCCTTTGCGCTCTCGGGCAAGAAGCCGCACGTGGTGCACCACGGCGACGACGGCGACTCGCCGCTCAAGAGCTACCTCGTTTCGATGGCGGGCGGCTGCAGCGGGCAGAAGAGCGCCGCGGGAATGCCGGAGAAGTCCTATGTCGACTACCCGGGCGCGCAGACGTGGGTGGCCGTAAAGAACCGCTTCTTCGTCTCGGCGCTCGCCTCGTGCAGCGAGCCGAACTCCGGCTTCCGCGCGGTGATCGCCCGCGATCCCGCCCAGCCGCACTACGCCCTCAAGAGCGTGGCCGCGGAGGTTGCGTTTGCCGGCACGCCCGCCAAGCGCAGCTACACGGTCTATCTCGGCCCGAAGAAGCAGGCGCTCCTGTGGAATCTCGGCATGCGCGACGTGATGGAGTTCGGCATGTGGCGCTGGCTCTGCTACCCGCTCGTCTGGGTGCTGAACTTCTTCAACATGCTCATCCCCAACTACGGCGTGGCGATCATACTGCTCACGATTCTCGTGCGCCTCATCTTCTGGCCGCTCACGCACAAGTCCAGCATGGGCATGCGCAAGATGCAGGAGATACAGCCCAAGATGAAGGAGCTGCAGAAGAAGTACAAGGACAATCCGCAGCGCCTCCAGCAGGAGACGTGGCAGCTCTACCGCGACAACAAGGTGAATCCGCTCTCGAGCTGCCTCCCGATGCTCGTGCAGATTCCTGTGTTCATCGCGCTCTTCACCGTGCTGCGCTCGGCCGTGGAGCTGCGCTACGCGCCGTTCCTCTGGATATCCGACTTGTCCGAGCCTGAGGCGCTCTTCGCCAGCTGGTTCCCGTTCGGCGGGCTCAACATCCTTCCTCTCGCGATGGCCGGCCTCACGATGCTCCAGAGCGCCTTCACTCCTTCGGGCGACAACTCGCAGCAGCGCATGATGATGATCATGATGCCGCTGATGATGCTCTTCATGTTCTACAACTTCCCGAGCGCGCTTTCGCTCTACTGGGCGCTCAGCACGGCGTTCGGCGTGGCGCAGGCGTGGTGGATAAAGAAGCGCTACGGCACGCCGGCGGCGCGAAAGAGCGCGGAAGGCGTAATCGAGCCCGACTCCGTGGAGATGCCCCAGACGCGCCAGATGCGCCGCCATGGTGGACAGTAGTCAACACGCTGAAAAACAACGACCGAGGTGAAAATGAATATCATATCCACAGAGAACGCCCCCAAGGCGCTGGGTCCATACAGCCAGGCCATCAAGGCCGGCGGATTCGTGTGGTGCTCGGGCCAGATACCGATCGACCCTGCGGTGAACGCCGTCACGGCCACGACGATCGAGGACCAGACCCGCCAGGCGATCACGAACCTCAGGAACGTCCTTGAGGCCGCGGGTTCGGGCCTCGACAAGGTCGTGAAGACAACGGTGTTCATCAGCGACATGAACAACTTCGCCGCCCTGAACGCTGTATATGCCGAGCTCTTCGGCGACGCCAAGCCCGCGCGCAGCTGCGTGGAGGTGACGCGTCTGCCGAAAGACGTGATGGTGGAAATAGAAGCGGTGGCCGTGGAATGAACAGCCGCCGCACAGCCGCCTTCGCGATAGTCCGCTGGCTCGCGACGCACGAGTTCCCCGCCGACATGCTTCCGCAGGGCGGTCCCGACCGCGCGTTCGTGCAGGACCTCGTGTACACGGTTGTTCGCCGTCTGCGTCCCCTCCGCTCCGTGCTGGGCGAGCTGATGGCGAAATGGCCGAAGGGCGAGCTGGAGGCTCTGCTCTACGTGGGCGCGGCGCAGATTCTGTACATGCCCGACGTTCCCGACTTCGCCGCGGTCAACGAGACGGTGGCGGCCGCGAAGGCGAGCGGACGCGAGAAGCGCCTCGACCGCGTGGTGAACGGCGTTCTGCGCAATCTTCTTCGCCGACGCGAGGAGTTTGAGGCAAAGCTCGCAGCGGCCCCTCTCGCCGAGCGCGAAAGCTTCCCCAACGCGCTCGTGAAGCGCTGGATCGAGCGCTACGGCGCCGAAAACGCCGAGGCTCTCGCGAAGTGGCACAACACGCCCGCCGAGACGTGGCTTGCGTACCCGCCTTCAGAAGACGGCGCGCCAGGGCGTTTCGTGCGCCTCGAGCGCGGCAGGCGCGTGAACGACGTGGAAGGCTATGCCGAAGGTGCGTTCATCGTGCAGGATCCCGCCACTGCGGGCGCGGTTGAGCTTCTGGATGTGAAGCCGGGCCTGACGGTGCTTGACTTCTGCGCGGCGCCGGGCGGAAAGTCCGTGCAGATCGCTTGGCGTCTAAAGGGACAGGGCAGGCTCGTTGCGCAGGAGGTGAATCCGCGTCGGCTTGCGCGCCTCAGGGAGAACATCTCCCGCATGCGCCTCGACCAGGTGCAGGTTGTAGGCAAGGCGCCTGCCGGCGAGGGCGGTGTGATGGCGCAGTTCGACCGCGTGCTTGTGGATGTCCCTTGCTCCAACACGGGCGTGCTGCGGAGACGTCCCGACGCCCGCTGGCGCTGGGATGCCGACCATCTCAAGCAGCTCGTCTCTCTTCAGGCCGAGATACTCTCGTCCGCCGCCGCGCATGTGGCGCCCGGCGGGCTCTTGGTGTACTCAACCTGCTCTAACGAGCCCGAGGAGAACGAGGCGCAGATCGCCGCGTTCCTGGCGGCGCATCCCGAATTCTCCGAAGTGGCGCGCCGCGAGTCGCTGCCTTTCGAGACGGGCCATGACGGCGCGTTCGCGTGTGCGATGCGCAGATCCGAGAAGGGGGCATAGTGGAAATGGCGTCCCGTGCGTACACTGCCGGCGAAGAGGTGGCGAACACAGTAACGCACGTTGTGGGCTCGCATCTCGGCGCGGCCATGACCGCGCTTCTCATGTGGGTGGCCGTGGGTTCGGGCGTGGACGTTGCGTGGAAGACGGTGGCCGGGTCGATATTCGGCTTCTCGATGATATTCCTGTACGCGGTGTCGTCGTCGTACCACGCGGTCTCGTATGATCCCGCGAAGAGGGTGCTGCACAAGATGGACCACATGGCGATCTACGTGCTTATCGCGGGCAGCTACACGCCGTTCTGCCTTGTGACGCTGCGTCCGGAGCATCCCGTGCTCGCGTGGACTATCTTCGGCGTAGAGTGGGGCGCGACGATTGCGGGCATCCTCTTCAAGGTGTGGACAACTGGCCGATTCCGCTATGTATCCACCTTTGCGTATGTGCTGATGGGCTGGATGGCGGTTGTCGCGATAGTGCCCCTTGTGCGCACTCTGCACGGTCTCGGCACGATGTGGCTATCGCTGGGCGGCGGACTGTACACGGTGGGTTGCATCTTCTACCTGTGGAAGTCGCTTCCGTATTCGCACATGGTGTGGCATCTCTTCGTTCTCGCAGGTTCAATCTGCCATTTCTTCTGCGTTCTCTGGCATGTGATGCCGTAGGCGCGAATTGCCAGTTCTCGTACGCGTTTTTTGACGATTTTGCGCAATTTCGCGCACTAGGTCTAGTCAAAGCGCACGATTTATGCTATAATGTCAAATCCTATGGAGATAATAGACCTGGCAATGCAGAAGGCCGCTGTCCTGACGGAGGCATTGCCCTACATTCAGGACTTCAGCGGTTCGACCGTGCTTGTGAAAGTGGGCGGCAGCGTGATGGAGAACGAGGCAAATCTCGCGTCGCTGCTTGCCGACATCGCATTCATGGACGCCGTTGGCATGCGCGTGGTGCTTGTGCACGGCGGAGGAAAGGCGATTTCCAGGGCTCTCAAGGAGAGCGGCATCGAGCCGAAGTTCGTGGAGGGGCTGCGCGTGACGGACGAGCCCACAATGGAGATCGTGCGCCGCACGCTGAACAACGTGGTGAACGCCGACATCGTGAGGAGGCTGCAGTCCCTGAAGGCGAATGCGCGTCCGCTCCACGGCAACTGGATGTTCACCGCCGAGAAGATCACCACGCCCGACCGCGGCTACGTGGGCGATCCCGTGGCGGTCGACACGCGCGCCGTCCTGGAGATGCTCGACGCGGGCATCGTGCCCGTAATCACGCCGCTTGGCACAGGGCGAGACGGCCACCTCTACAACATCAATGCCGACAGCGCCGCCGCAGCTCTCGCGAAGGCGCTCAAGGTGCGCAAGTTCGCGGTGGTCTCCGACGTGCCCGGGCTTCTGCGCGACCCGGCCGACCCGAAGACGCTCATTCCCACGCTGCATCTCGCGGACGTGGCGGGCCTCAAGCGCGACGGCGTCATATCCGGCGGAATGCTGCCGAAGATCGAGGGCTGCGAGGACGCCATCCGCGCCGGCGTGCGCAAGGTGCACCTCGTCGACGGGCGCATGCCCCATTCGCTTTTACTGGAAATATTCACCCGCGAGGGTGTAGGAACGGAGATCACAGATGAGCAAGAGCGCTGAAATCCTTGAAGACTACAAGAAGTACCTGATGCCCACCTATGCGCCGTCGGTCGTCGTGGCCAAGGCGAAGGGCTCGCGCGTCTACGATGCCGAGGGTGCGCAGTACTACGACCTCACGAGCGGCATAGGCTGCCACAACGTGGGCCATTGCACGGAGGGCGTGGTGAAGGCCGTGCAGGAGCAGGTGGCCAAGCTTAGCCACTGCTCGAATTACTTCGCCACCGAGCCGCAGGTCGCCCTCGCGAAGAAGCTCGTGGAGATATCGGATCTCGGCGGCAAGGTGTTCCTGTGCAACTCGGGCGGCGAGGCCAACGAGGCCGCGATCAAGCTCGCGCGCAAGTGGGGCTCGGCGAACGGCGGGCGCTACGAGATCGTGACGATGAGAAACGGATTCCACGGCCGCACGTTCGCCACGCTCACCGCGACAGGCCAGAGCTGGTGCCAGGAGGGCTTCGAGCCCCTGCCCGTCGGCTTCGCCTACGCCGACTTCAACGACATCGAGAGCGTCAAGGCCGCGGTGAACGAGAAGACCGTGGCGATCATGCTCGAGGCCGTGCAGGGCGAGGGCGGGGTTATCCCCGCCACCGCGGAGTTCATGGAAGGGGTGCGCGCTCTCTGCGACGAGAATAACCTCATCATGATCTGCGACGAGGTGCAGTGCGGCATGGGCCGCACGGGCAAGTGGTGGGGCTGGCAGAACTTCTCGGTGAAGCCGGATCTCTTCACCGTCGCCAAGTCCATCGCCGACGGCATTCCAATGGGCGCGCTCGTCTCCAACGCGAAGTTCGCCGACGTCTTCACGATCGGCAGCCACGGCTCCACGTTCGGCGGCAACCCGCTCGCCTGCGCCGCCGCTCTCGCCACGATCAAGATCATCGAGGACGAGAAGCTGCTCGCCGCCGCCGTATCCAAGGGGGAGATGTTCTACGCCGCGTTGCGCGCCTTCGCCGAGAAGTTCGACCAGGTGCTCGACGTGCGCGGCATTGGCCTCATGCTGGGCATGGTAGTGGACGGCGATCCCCATGTTGTGGTGGACAAGTTCCGCGAGTACAACGTGCTCGCCCTCGTCGCGGGCGGCAACGTGGTGCGCTTCCTCCCCACTCTCTCCATGCGCGAGTCTAACATCGAGCAGGCCGTTGAGATGATGGGCGAGGCCCTTGACGAGCTCTATGGCGGAGCCCAGGAAGAATAGCGAAGTCTAGGAAGATCACGGTGAACCGCAATCCGCGCATACTGATCGTAACCCCGGAGATCACCTATCTTCCCGAGGGCATGGGCAATCTCGCCGGGAAGATGAGCGCAAAGGCGGGCGGCATGGCCGACGTCTCGGCCTCGCTCACCGCTGCGCTCTTCGATCTGGGCGCGGACGTCCACGTGGCGTTGCCGCACTACAGGCGCATGTTCCACGAGGAGACCGCGCAGCTCGTCGCCGATGAGCTGCGCGTGTACAAGAGCCGCATGCCGGATGCGCGCATCCATCTCGCCGAGGACCGCTGCTTCTACTACCGCGACCGCGTCTATTCCCAGAGCGGCGCCAATCCCCACCTCGCCCTCGCCTTCCAGCGCGAGGTGATAAACAACATCATCCCCGAAGTGCAGCCGGACCTCATCCACTGCAACGACTGGATGACCGGCCTCGTGCCGGCCGCCGCGCGCCGCATGGGCATCCCGTGCCTCTTCACCGTGCACAACATCCACACGCACAAGCTGACCCTCGCGCAGATCGAGGACTCCGGCATCGACGCGGCCGAGTTCTGGGCGAACCTCTACTACGAGTACCCGCCCATGGACTACTTCAGCGCGCGCGATGTCGACCCAGTGGACCTTCAGGCCTCCGGCATCTTCGGCGCGCACTTCATCAACACTGTCTCCCCCACGTTCCTGCGCGAGATCGTGGACGGCTGGCACGACTTCATCCCCGATTCGATCCGCAACGAGATCCGCAACAAGTTCAACGCCGGCTGCGCGGCGGGCATTCTCAACGCCCCCGATCCCTCCGACGACCCGGAGACGGACGACAAGATCCCGTTCCGGTATGGTCCCGACAACCACGCCGAGATGAAGCGCCGCAACAAGCTCGCCCTCCAGCACGCCCTTGGCCTCGAGGAGAATCCCGACGCGCCCCTCTTCTTCTGGCCGTCGCGCCTTGATCCCGTGCAGAAGGGCCCGCAGCTTCTCGCCGACATCTGCTACCGTTTCCTAGACCGCCACTGGGCCGAGGGCGCGCAGATCGCCGTGATCGCGAACGGCGCTTTCCAGCAGCCGTTCTGGGACATCCGCTCGTTCCACAACATCGGCGGCCGCCTCGGCGTGAGCAACTTCGACGCGCGCCTCTCGCAGCTCGGCTTCGCTGCATCCGACTTCATGCTCATGCCGAGCCTCTTCGAGCCGTGCGGCCTGCCGCAGATGCAGGCGCCGATCTACGGTTCGCTCGCCGTCGCGCACAACACCGGCGGCCTGCACGACACTGTGGAGCCGCTCGACGTCGCCGCGCACAAGGGCAACGGATTCGTCTTCGACACGTACGACTCGAACGGACTCTTCTGGGCGATGGACCAGGCGATGTCGTTCTGGGCGCTTCCTGCCGACGTCCGCGAAGCCGAGGTTTCGCGCATAATGCGCGAGTCGCACAAGCGGTTCAACCACGAGGCCTGCGCGCGCGAGTACATCGCCCTCTACGAGCGTATGCTCAACCGCCACCTTGTGAAAGACTTCGCCGCCTCGTGACCGTTGGTAGGGTCACGCGTCCCGCGTGACCGCAATGCTGGGCCACTTCATGCGCCTCGCCGGTAGGGCCCGCTCGCCGAGCGGGCCGCAATGTGTTGTAAAATGAGGCGCGTGTCGCGTCCGGAGGCTTCGCCCTGGGCCCCTTAGTCAACGGCATGCGGGTGCGCTGCCGCGCCCGCGCATGCCGTTGCCCGCATTCCCAGAACGAACCTCCGCTCCGCTTCCACGCATCTCCAAATTGCGCTTCCACTTCCGAAATGTCACTTGGGGAACGGGCATCCTGCCCGTTCGCAATACAGGCATTGCGGCGACCGCCTAATTGACCATTGGCAACATTCCCACCGCTAGGCTCCCTAGGCCTGGCTAGGCCGGGCTAGGAAGTCGCCCGCAACTTCATTTGCCGGGCATTACCATAACGGCTCAACTCGAAACTCCGAAACTTGCCCTTGTGCGTCAATGCACAGGTATAGTATAATATTGTCGTTCCGTGAATGGCGGAATGGCTGATCTTTGACATACCGGCGGTTGTGAGCCGCCGGACCGGTCGCCACCTTGGTAGGGTCACGCGCCCTTGTCCTCCGTAGCTTCAGCGAAGGAGGACCGCGTGACCGCATTGGTAGGGCGGTCACCCCGTGACCGCCGCCCGCCAGGGGAGCGCGACAAACAACTGCCGCGCGCACGGGTGTGCGCCACCGGCAGAACGTACGCAACCAGCGTAAAGTAGCTTTCTCTGAAAGACCGCTAATCTAAGGCAGGGCGAAATACGGTGGTGCGTCGCGTGGCCAACCACGCGGCGCACTTTCCGATTCGAGTTTTGCCGAAGGCTCTTAGCGGCGCCTCAGAGAAGACAAGAATCTCGAGAGTGCGCCGCTCTTCATTTGCCGCCGACGTTTCTCTCGCAAAAGAAAGGAGCCGCGGCGATGAAGAAACTTATGGTACTGTGCTGTACGGCGATGGTAACATGTATCTTGTACGCCGAGACTGTGGTTACGAATGGGTATACGTGGACATATTCCGTTTCTAGCGGGAAGGCGACCTTGTGGGCGGTCAGGCCTTCACCGACGGGAACACTTGAAATTCCGGCAGTATTGGCCGGGAACCAGCTAGACGTCATAGGCGATTCCGTATTTCAAGGCTGCAATGGACTTGTCGATGTCACGATTCCGGATGTTGTCTCGAGCATTGGCTATTGCGCTTTCAGCGGCTGTTCAAGCCTTACGCTGGTGAAGATTCCAGTGAGTGTGACATTCATATGCGAGATGGCATTTGCAGATTGTACGAGCCTTGCTCAAGTAGAACTGCCAAACGATGTCAGGACCTTGTCTGTAGGATCGCATGCGTTTGACGATGTAACGGTTGTGGATGCTGCTGAGCGAAGAGGATATGCCCTATGTTGGACGAATGACGCTGGAGAAGTGATCTCCGATCCGTTCCACTCGGAAACAGCTGTAACGGTTTCGCCATGCTGGCAGCGTGTCCTCCCTTGGGATTATGCGGAAGGTCTCGTTGCGCACTACACTTTCAACGGCAATGCTAATGATGATAGCGGCAATGGCAACAACGGCGTTCTGCATGGCGTCACGCCTACGGCAGATCGACACGGAAACGCCGATGGGGCATATCATTTCGATGGCACGTCAGCATACATTGAAGTCGTTGATTCGGATTCGCTGCGTGAAGTCGGACAGACCGTAACTCTGTCGGCTTGGGTAAAACCTGAAGCACTGACTAGTGAGGATGGTCTGAATCCATATTGGATAAGCGTCTTGTGCAAGGGAAATGATAGTGGAAATAATACAACTCGGCAATATGGAATCCAAATCGGTAAGGATAAGAATTGGCTTATTGACTACTACAGCGGTGTAAAAAATGACAGTGTTTATTCATCGAAGAGTATGGCGTTACATGCTTGGAGTCATATTGCAGTAACATTTACGCCAACTGCTATCCTTGGTTACTTGAACGGAGAATTAGTCGGCACGTCTACACCACATGGCCCTATGATAGAAAATGCAGATTCGCTGTTTATTGGTTTCGATCCGCCGGAAGGTGATGAATACCTTAGTGGTGACATGGACGAAGTACGTATCTATAATCGAGTCCTTTCTTCTGCGGAAGTGCGGGCGTTGTCAAATGGTGACAACCCGATAGCGGCGGTGATTGGCGAGGGAACGCATGTGTATCACTATAATGTGGGTGACGGAATCGGCATTGTACAGGCAGGAATTGGATCGGTTGATTCATCACTCAACATTCCAGCCACAATTGGCAACACGTCTGTTATTGCAATTGGTCGCTATGCCTTTGCCGACTGTGGCGATATTGAGGTGGTGATGATTCCGTCATCCGTAGCAGAGATTGGCGATTCCGCCTTTGCCGGATGCAGTAACCTTTCACAAGTGAAGATTTCAGGCGACATCGGAACGTTGACTGTGGGCGGCAATGCATTTGACGCCGCAACTGAAGTAGTGATTGGAGATAAGCAGGGCTATGAGCTTGTCGGGTGGACGAATGCAGTGGGGCGCGTAATGTCAGATCCTTTTCATTCGACCTCTCCCGTCACTGTGATGCCAGTCTGGCAGAGAGTAGAGACGGATACGATTAATGGATACACATGGACATTTGTGGTTTCGGACAACGGAAAGGCAACAATCGGAAATGGAAAGAATCTTGGAGTCGATCCTGTACCGACTGGTGACTTGTCGATTCCAGATGAAATCAATGGTTATCCTGTGACGGGAATAGGCAAGCATGCATTTGCAGGATGTGAAGAGTTAACGAGCATAATGATTCCCAGCAATGTGACGAGCATTGGTTATGGAGCTTTTGAGGGTTGCTATGGGTTGACGAATGTCATCCTCAGGATGGAATCGATAGATTGCATGATGCCTGGTTTGATTCAGGCAAAGTTTAATACAAGATTCGACACGACATCGACTTTGGACGATTCAGACGATGCGGCAAATGTGTCTGGTGTGATCGCGGCATATACTCATTTGGACAGTGAAGACGCTCCTTGGGAATTTCCCGATCCATTGAACGGCAATGTGTTTGCATGGAATGAAACAAACACGACATTTGCCTATTTTGGACAGATGTATTTGGATGTGGGAAAGACTTACGTTTTTGGAACCCATTTTGACGATGATTCATTCGTGAAGATAGACGATACCATCGCTGTGAATGTTGAAATTGCCTCGAAGGGAAAGATCTATTCTGGCCAATTTGAGTGTTCCCGTTCGGGATGGTATGACGTCGAATTTCGTCTAGGCGATAAATCTGGTGGCAAAGGGTCATGGTGTAATATCTGGAGTATTGACTTTGGCGCGGGTTACCGCGACGACGGAAGTACCGATACAACGCAGAGCGGATGGAGTAGGCTTCTTGATCCGGGCGACGGGTCGCTTTTCAGATGCGATGGCACGCGTACGATATTCGCAGGATGCAGCAACATAGTTTCCGTGACGATGCCGTGGTCGCTCGTTTCGCGTATGTCGTCGATGTTCCCAGATGCATACGACAAGTTGGAGTCAATCACGTTGACAGGCGAAACGGATGCGATACCGGCGAAGGCGTTCGCCGGTTGCGCTTCATTGCGTTCGCTGGAGATTCCCGACAGTGTGACGCGAATCGGCGACGATGCATTTCAGAATTGCAGGCAAGTGACAAATATGGATGTTCCTAACAGTGTCACCAATATTGGATATGGGGTTTTCTCTGGATGTATGGGGCTACAAGGTCTGACACTGCCATTTGTCGGTTCAGAACGAGGGAACTCGCTTGTGCAAGAGGCTCTATTTGGGCATATCTTCGGAAAATTACTAACTGAAGGAGCATATGAAGTTGAACAATACTATATTGGCACAAAGAACAATGGAAACAATGGGGAAAGCATTATTCGTTACATTCCTTCGTCCCTGACGGATGTTGTGATATCAGATGAGACTTTGATTGCCAAAGGTGCATTTGACAACTGTCATTCAATTACAAATTTGAAATTGAACGCTGGCATAACAAGCATTGGTGAATTTGCATTTGCACATTGCTATGGAATGAAATGTATGGTTATTCCACATGGCGCTCGGAACATAGAGGAATGCGCATTTGAGGATTGTGGGAATTTGGTTAATGTGGAGTTGCCACCAAATATTGTCGTTATTGGTAAAAAGGCCTTTTATGAGTGCGCGGACTTGAGTGATGTAATGATTTCGAATAGTGTCGTCAATTTATATGTAGGTGAAAATGCCTTCAATGTTAATACAACCGTTGGAATGGAGGCCCGGGAAGGATTTATTCTTTCTGGCTGGACTAACGCAACTGGGTCCGTTGTGTCCGATCCCTTCCACTCTGCAACCTCGGTAACGGTGTCGCCATGGTGGCGGAAGATAGTGAATGTCGGCTACGATGCAAATGGTGGTCATGGCGAAATGGCGATGCAGACGGTGATAGAAGGGGATTCGCTGTCGCTTTCCGCCAATGCGTTTGCGCGTGACGGATATTCGTTCATGGGGTGGAGTCTTTCAGTGGGAGGCGAGATGGCATATCCGGACATAGCTGAGTTCGCGAAAGTGTCCGCAAGAATGGACGGCGTGGTTTTGTATGCGGTATGGAAACCGCAACCGCCCGTAATTTCACTGGAAGGCGGAGCGGAGTTCCAGAACGCCTCGCGCTTCGTATCGCTTTCATGCGACACCGGCGACGCGCTGATTTTGTTCACGAAGGACGGCGATGATCCAAGAGCGTCTGGACACGTATACAAAGATCCGATATACATATACGGAACATGCACGCTCAGGGCCGT
>JAFUDL010000391.1 GCA_017459225.1 Kiritimatiellia bacterium | reverse complement strand
CGTGAGGACCACACCGTAACGCCTTGCAAGTTCAAGCCGGTGAACGCCGACAGCCTTTCCGGGATTTGGCTACGACGTCTCCGGATCGACAGTCTCTAAAGCCAACGTGTGCGACGTGAGCGCCGCGACACGTTTCCCGAACCACGGAATCGTAACAACACCCTCCGTCGCGAGAAGCCCCTTACCCTCAACCTCAACGCAAGGGAACATCTGCCTCAACCGGTCGGCATCGGCGTTCGCGAACGCTGCGTCCCAACAGCTGATTACCTTGAGATGTGGCGATACCGCCGCATAGTTCCGCGCTGCGAGCCGCTCACCCAGTTGCGCACCTTCCCGTATTGGGGTCTTGCGAAGTCCTTCACCCCAGTCACCCGTTGCCAGCGCATGCGCGAGTTCAGCCGCATGCTCAGTCATGTACTCAAGGATGCGGATGAAGAAGGACGGATGCCACGCCGAGACGATTCCCAGTCGGCGCGAAGCGAGCAGCCCGAGCGCGGTGAGGCGCAGATGGCGCGCGGGGGCACGCACACCACGCACGATGTCCGACACGGGAAACAGCGTCCGCGTGATCCGACATCTCAACGAGCCAAGATACTCGCGGTCCTCTGCAAACCCGCAACGCGCATCGCCGTCCGCGCCGTGCACCTCGGTGGTCGGCGAAATCGCCCAATAGTGCGTGCAGAGGAAAAGCCCGGGATGGCGGAGATAGAGCGAAGCCATCCACGGATTCACCGCGCGCATGAACTCGCGACGGAGCTGCTCGGTGTACGGTATCAGCTTGTTCGCGCCGGTCGACCCGCTGGTAGGTTCGTAGAGGATGACATCTTCTTCCCGTGTCGGACGCCGCCGCCGCGCCACGACCGCCTGCGCATGAGTCGGGTTGCGCAGCGCCAGCGCAAAACGGATGGTGTCCGGCAAGGTCGAGGCGAACCAGAGCAAGTTGGAGAGGAACACTTTCATTGTGTACGTTCCAGATGCCATTCCGGATCCGTCGCCTCGATCACGCGCAAACCCAGCCGGTTGAGGTTGTCCGTCTCAAGCGGCGCAAGGCAACACAGCTCGTCACCGTTCATCCATCCCGGATTCAACGCGCGGAAACGGACGGACTCCGTGTCCATGCGCAGAAGGTCGCCACGGAGACGATCTTTCTTTCCCACAAAATGCAGCACTCCAGTCGCTGGATTGTATTCGCAGGGGTATAGCGCGGACGCGACGCGCGCAAGCCGCGCTGAAAGGTCGGCATCCGCAACAGGTCCCGGTACGTAACGTCTGAAGAAGGTCGGGAGAAAACGGTACGTACGCGCGCCCTTGCTGATGAGAAACCAGTACGCCGTCTCGTCAGGGAACATGCCCTCCACAAACTTGATCATGTGGCCGAATCCGCCCGCGAGGCCCCATTGTCCGCGCTGGGACGTCTCGACCACCGTGTCCCCGCTGAAGAGCACGCGCATCCCCGCCACCTCGACGAGCTTCATCGTGGAGAATCCGCATACGCCCGTTCCGCGCAGAAGAATCGCGTAATCCTTTTCCGCAAGATCGCGACGGAAGTCCGCCTCGTCCGCACCGACGTAGAACTCCCGGTAAAGGCGTTCCATCGCAGCGATGTCCGCTTCGCGGAGCAGGCTTCGGCTCCAAATCTCAACCTCCACGCCATCTGTCATAACGCCCCCGCTTCAATGTACGGCACGCCTGTGAACCCGTTCGGATCGGCGCCGTATGTGACGATCATGAATTCGCTCTCGTACCGCCACGCTGCCATGTGGCGCGCAGTGTCGACGAGCGGATCGCCATCATGGAGGGAGAAGACCAAGGCGCGCCCGCATGTGCGGGCAGACGCCTCGCGCACAAGCTCCGCAAACAATTGCGGGTCATCACCTTTGACGAGGGAGTATGCGAGATACGAGCAGGCAAGTTCAGCGCCCTGAGGCGGCAGCGGCGGACGTCCTGTCGCGTGCGCCCAGAGGTTGGCCGCGCCGCGCAGAAAACCCACACGTCCATAACCATCGACCACGATCCGACGGAAATCGCCATGATTCCACACCGCCGCCGCGCCAACGACCTCCCCTCCGCGTTTCAACACGAAGAAATCGGATAGCGAGAGAGACGGATGCATTCCTTCCCCGAATACGGGGAAGAGCTGCCGCCGTGGCGCCTCGCGTTCGTAGAACGTGCGCAGCGTTTCGGCAGTGGCAACATCTGCAGACGGTGCTTGCGAAGATGCACATCCGGCGAGCATGAACGTGAGAACCCTCCCGTAGGGCATGTAGCACGGAAGCCCCGCCCTGCCCGACGTGAGCAACACGCGCGCACGTGGATTGCCTGAGAGGATTGTAGTGAACGTGACGGACACGGGATCCTCGGACATCCTACGCTGAAGCGCGGCAAGCCCCCTGAAAAAACCGTACCCGCCGCGCCATGAAGGGAAACTGCGCAGTCCGCTCAGGTACGCCACGCGGGTCGGTTGACCGTCTAGCCAGACAAGGCGAACAGACCGCGTGCCACACCCCAAGATACCTCGCTTCGGTTCCTCGACCACGAAAATCTCCGTCTCGCCGCCCTTCAAGCCCTCGCCGGCCGCATAGCCGTTCACATAGCGGTACGAAAGCCGCACCCAGCCAGGCATCGGCGCGGCCGCGAGTTCCTGGAGCTGCGGCTCGTCTTCTGGGCGATAGGTTCGCGCGCAAATCACGGCTCCCCCCCGTTTGGAAGGCCCTTCCGCCGCAGAACCTCCTTCTCCTGGGTCAGGTTGGAGGCGAAAAAGTAGAGCGCCTTCAGAAGTCCGTGCGTGTTCGCGCGGAAGTCCATTCCCCTTTTCAGGATGGATGGCAGCGAATAGAACTTCAGCCGGTATTTCTCGCACGTCGCAGCCAACTCGTCCGGCGTGAAATTTCGCGGACGGAAGACGACGTCACCGAAGTGCACGGACTTGTCGAGCCACCATTTTTCATGGAGCATCCGCCCCTCGCGCACAAAGCGCGCATAAACGTCCGTTCCGGGAAACGGGACAAGATGATTGAACGCCGCGAAGAAGAACCTGCTCTCAATCGCGAAATCGTATGTGCGGCGGAACGTCTCGTGCGTGTCACCGTCGTAGCCGAACACGAAGGGCGCATAGATCGAGAGATGGTGGCGGCGCAGGTTCTCGATCGCGGCGGCATAGTCGGAGTTCGCCGTGTTCACGCGCTTGCCCATCGCCGCAAGCGTGGTGGCGTCCAGCGACTCGAAACCGATCAGCACGCCCGCGCAGCCGCTGCGCGCCATCAGGGCGAGAAGCTGGTCGTCTTTCGCGCTGTGGATGCACAGCTGCACCACCCACCGGTTGCGAGTCGGCTCCATGCGGGGGCAGTGTTCCTTCAGGCGCGGAACGTCCATCGCGAGATTGTCGT
>JAFUDL010000390.1 GCA_017459225.1 Kiritimatiellia bacterium | reverse complement strand
TTGACTTTCACGGAAGGAAGAACCAGAAGGGAAGTCGGTCAAGGGCAAGAAAGGGAATAGTTATGAAGAAGCTGTTGTTTATCGTGCCGGTAGCGGTATTTCTCATATCGATATCTGGCTGTGGACAGGTGGACACCGGCGACGCAGGTCTTTAGACGTCGTTCGGCAAAATCAGCTCGTCGGTCCTCGAACCGGGTCTCTACTGGGTGAACCCAATCGGAGGCGCGCTTCATAGATATTCTCTGCGCGACACCCGCTACGACGTGAACATGAACGCATACACCAAGGACATGCAGCAGGCAGATTTCCAGATATCTGTCATTTACGCCGTCAACAAGACGAAGGTCGTTGATCTGCATACGAAATGGGGCATGGACTATGCACGGACCATCATCGAGCCAATAGTGCAGGCGTCGCTGAAGGACGTCGTGGGACAGTGGGAGGCCGACAAGCTCGTGAATGGCCGCGAGGAGGCCACAAAGGCCGTCATGGACAAAGTGATGCTCGCAATGCACGAGACTCCCATTCTCGTCAAGGGGCTCGCCATCCTCAACATCGACTACTCAGACGTGTTCGAGAAGGCCATCGAGGCCAAGCAGGTGGCGGCGCAGAGCGCCCTTGAGGCCAAAAACAAGACAATGCAGGTCGAAGAGGAGGCAAAGCAGACCATTGTCAAGGCCAAGGCAGAAGCAGAGGCCATCCAGATAAGGGCCAAGGCTCTCGCCGAGAACAAAGACGTCATCATGCTCAACCTGATCGAGAAGTGGGATGGCAAGGCGCCTCAGACGCTTTCTCTTGGCGGCGAGGCTGCCACCATGCTTATGCCTTCCAGCGGGTCTGCATCCTCCCCTGCTCCTTCAGCTCGCATTCGCCGCTGAAGTGAAGCGGAGCGGATGACGAACCACGCGCCACGGCCGCGCGCTGACGACTTTCCGCGGGGGACAGTCCGCATATGCGTTGCGCGGCTTGTATCGAGCGCCGGAATTTGGTAAAATATTATCTTCATTCAATTTGGAGGCAGTATGGGCGGATTCTGCGGCATCATATCTAAAGAAGACTGTGTGTCGGACCTGTTCTTCGGGACCGACTACCATTCCCACCTCGGCACGCACCGCGGCGGGCTTGCGGTGCTTGACGGCGGTATCTTCCAGCGCGCCATCCACAACATCCAGAACGCGCCTTTCCGCACGAAGTTCGAAGGCGACTACGGCAAGTTCCACGGCCACCTCGGCCTTGGCGTGATTTCGGACACCGATCCACAGCCGCTCGTCGTGGCCTCTCGTCTCGGCACGTACGCGCTCGTGACGGTAGGCCTGATCGCGAACATCGACGAGCTAATGGACGAGATGTATCGCGACCGGCGTATGCAGTTCCAGTTCTCCACGTCATCCGGCGTGGTGAGCCCCACGGCCGTAGTTGCCGCTCTCATCGACTCGAAGGACAGCTTCGTGGAGGGCATCCAGTACGCCCAGCAGAAGATCGAGGGCAGCTGCTCGCTAATGATCCTCACCGACAAGGGCCGCTTCATCGCCGCGCGAGACCGCTACGGACGAACGCCCATCATCTTCGGCAAGAAGGAGAGCGGGCTCATGGCCACGCAGGAGAGCTGCTGCTTCCCCAACCTCGGTTACGAACACCTGCGCGATCTGGGGCCGGGCGAAATTGTGGAAGCCACGCCCGAAGGGCTCGTGACGCTCGTTGAGCCGGGTCCCGAGATGGCGATCTGCTCCTTCCTGTGGGTGTACTACGGCTACCCTGCGTCCACCTACGAGGGACGCAACGTGGAGATGGCGCGATACCGCTGCGGCGGACATCTTGCGCGCCGCAACGTGGTTGAGGCGGACAGCGTGGGCGGCGTTCCCGACAGCGGCATCTCCCACGCGCTCGGCTACGCGCACGAAGCGGGCCTCAAGTACGCGCGGCCATTCGTCAAGTACACGCCCACCTGGGCGCGCTCGTTCATGCCGAGCGACCAGCGCCAGCGCGACCGCGTGGCGGCGATGAAGCTCATCCCCATTCCGGGGCTCATCCGCGACAAGCGCCTCGTCTTCTGCGACGACTCGATCGTACGCGGCACGCAGCTCGGCAAGCAGGCGAAGCGCCTCTATGCGGATGGCGCCAAGGAGACGCACATGCGCATCGCGTGCCCGCCGCTCCTGTACCCGTGCAGGTTCATCAATTTCTCGCGTTCAAAGAGCGTATACGACCTCATCACGCGCCGCTACATCCGCGAGGTGGAGGGGCCTGACGCCGACATCTCGAAGTACCAGAACCCCGACTCGCCCGAATACGCGGCCATGGTGGAGTACATCCGCTCCAAGCTGAACCTCACCTCGCTCGCATTCCAGCGCCTCGACGATCTGGTGGCGTCCATCGGGCTTCCCAAGGATCGGCTCTGCACATACTGCTTCGACGGCAAGGACGTGTCGTTCGGCGAGCGCCATTGCGCGAAGGGCTGCGCGAACTGTCCGTGCAAGTGCGCCAGCCAGCGTGCGGCGGAGAAGGACGCCCAGTAGGACGGGGCGGCATAAGGGCATTTTTTCAACAACAGGGAACGGAACAGGAAATGTCAGAGGAAACAAAGGAGAAGCTGCTGGAAGTGGAAGCAGTGAGCCAGCGCATCGCGGATCTCAGGAGGCGCGTGGCGGAAATGGCCGACTACGTGAAGATCGAGGAGCGCCGCAAGACGCTTGCGGCCCTCGAGGCGGAGCAGGCAACGGGCGACTTCTGGAACGACCAGACGAAGGCCAAGGAGGTCATCGCCAAGACGAACGCCGAGCGCGCGTACGTGAATCCGTTTGACGCGCTGTCAAAGACAGTGGAGGACGCCGGCGTGATGCTGGAGCTCGCCGAGATGGAGGAGGGCGCCGCGCAGCAGGCGGCCCTTGCCGACACGATTGCCGAATGCGACAAGGCGGACGAGTTCTTCTCGAAGCTGCGCATGCAGTCGCTTCTCGGCGGCAAGTTCGACGCGAACAACGTGTTCGTGAAGCTCCACGCCGGCCAGGGCGGCACCGAGGCGTGCGACTGGGTGACGATGCTCTACCGCATGTACCAGCGCTACGCCGAGGACCAGGGCTGGAAGATCGAAGAGTACGACCAGCAGCCAGGCGAAGAGGCGGGCTTGAAGGACGTGTATTTCCGCATCGAGGGTCCGTACGCGTACGGCACCATGAAGGCCGAACGCGGCATCCACCGCCTCGTGCGCATCTCGCCGTTCGACGCGAACAAGCGCCGCCAGACGTCGTTTGCGTCCGTCGAGACGGTCGCCGAGATCACCGAGGGAATCGACGTGGAGATCAAGGACGAAGACCTTCGCATCGACACGTACCGATCTGGCGGCGCGGGCGGCCAGCACGTGAACAAGACCGACTCGGCGGTGCGCCTCACCCACATCCCCACAGGCATCGTGGTGGCCTGCCAGAAGGAGCGTTCGCAGCACATGAACAAGGAGAAGGCCATGAACATGCTGCGCGCCCAGCTCTACGAATACTACGAGGACCAGAAGAAGGCAGAGATGGACCGCTTCTACGGCGCGAAGAGCGCCAACGGCTGGGGCAGCCAGATCCGTTCGTACGTGTTCTGCCCGTACACCATGGTGAAGGACCTTCGCACGAAGTACGAGACGAGCGACGTGAACGCGGTGATGGACGGCCACATCCAGCCGTTCATTGAGGCATGGCTGCAGATGCAGGCGTCCGGCGCGCCGCGTCCCTCCGTAGACCCCGAGAAGGACGACTGCGAATGAAGATTCTCGCGATCGACAGATCCACCGACACGCAGAGCGTGGCCATCGCCGTAGACGGCGAGGTGAAGGGGCGCGTGTTTGCGGGCATGGACTCGCGCAGCGCCGAGTGGCCCGTGAAGATACGCGATTTCCTTTCATCCAACGGCCTTTCGCCGCATGACCTCGACCAGGTGCTTGTGGGGCAGGGGCCGGGATCCTTCGCCGGCATACGCGCCGCCCTTGCGTTCGCGCAGGGGCTTGCGCTCGGCAATCCGGCCGGAACCACGAAGGTGATCGGCATGCCGTCCACATACGCCCTCACGCGCGACGGCGCGCGCACTGCGGTGGTTGGCGACGCGCGGCGCGACCGCTTCTGGGTGGTTGTGTACGACGGCGTGGAGTGCGTGAAGGACTTCGCGCTCGTAGCGAAGGACGAGCTTGCGAACGCGGTGCCAGAGCACTGGGCCGTGGTCACGCCCGACGGCGCGCGCATCGAGCCGCTCCTCCAGGGCGTCTTCGGCCATCACTACAAGGGGTCGCTCGTGCCGCTCGCGCAGCGCCTTGCAGAGGTCGCAGTGCAGCATCCGAACATTCCCTGTCAAGAGCCGCTGCCGCTTTACCTCCAGCCTGCGGTGCGGCCCAAAGACAAGTGAAGAGTCCTTTACAGTTCAAATGAGATTTTGATATAATTCCGCTATGACCAAAAGCCTTCATAGCAGATGCAGGTGCGCGCTTCTTGCCGCAGGAATCGCAGCGGCGG
>JAFUDL010000389.1 GCA_017459225.1 Kiritimatiellia bacterium | reverse complement strand
GTCGCGAACCTCCGCAAGCTCGAGGCGTCGCCCTTCTTCACCTCGACCGACTTCGTAGCCTCCATCTGCGAGGAGCAGATCATCCGCTTCGGCGGCGACGGAACGCCGCAGAACCCTCCGAACGTGAAGGCGATCGGCGAAATGCTCGCCTACACCGAGTCACTCATCAAGTCGGGACGCCTTTCAAAGGGCGGCGCCGAGATCCTCACCGAACGCCGTCTCGACGGATTCTTCCTCGTGAACGACTTCGACAGCGCAATCGCGCTTCTCGAGAAAGGCGGCCTCCCCAACCGCTCGCCCGCATGGTGCAAGGCCACCGCCGCCAAGCTGCGCGGACACAAGGCCATGGAGGCCAAGAACTGGCCCGAGGCCACGAAGCAGATGCTCGCCTTCATCGACTTCATGCGCTCCGACGAGCAGAAGGACTTCGAGGACTGCGACCCCTCCACCGGCATCCTCTACTCACGCGAATGGGTGATCGCCCGCAACTACCTCCGCTGCGCCGAATTCTCCAAGAATTCCAACGATTCCGCCAAGGCCGCCGAATACCGCGCCCTCGCAGCCGACTTCTTCAAGACGGCCCTCGAAAAGGCCGCCGAAGACGAACCCTCCCTCAAGACCCTCGCGAAGGAGATGAAGGACAACGACTTCCCCGTTGAACTCCCCGCGAAAAAGCCCGCCGAGAAGAAACCCGCCGCCGTGAAGCCCGCAGAAGCGCAGCCTGCGGAAGCAAAACCTGCAGAAGCCAAGCCAGCGGAGACAAAGCCAGCGGAAACGAAGCCTGCGGAAAAGCCAGCGTCAAAGTGAAGATACTCTTTCTCTTCATAGACGGCGTGGGGCTTCGTCCGCCGGCTGCAGACAACCCCGTCAATCCCGAAGTGTGCCCCGCCCTGTGCCGCCTCATCGAACGGCACTCGACGCCCATCGACGCATGCCTTTCGGTGGACGGCCTTCCGCAGTCCGCCACCGGGCAGGCCACCATGTTCACCGGCCTCAACGCCCCCTTCCTCATGGGTCGGCACTGCGAAGGCTTCCCCGGTCCCGCCCTGCGCCGCAAGATCGAGGAAAGCAACCTTTTCCTCTCCCTCAAGGCGCGCGGCCTGCGCGTGCGGTTTGCCGACGCCTTTCTGATCGACTCACCCGACGAACTTGCCGCCCGCCGATTCAAGAGCGTGACCACCGTAATGGCCCTCACCACCCCGGAGGTCATCTCCACCCTCGACGACCTCTGCGACGACCAGGCCCTTCTGCAGGACCTCACGCGCGAGACGATCCAGGACCGCTACCCCGACATCCCGCAGATATCCCCAGAGGACGCCGCCGCACATCTCTTCGGCATCGCCCGCACATGCGACTTCACCCTCTTCGAGTTCTTCCAGACCGACGTCGCCGGGCATTCCTCCGACTACCCGCGCGCCTGCAGCGTGCTGCGCCTCTACGACCGCTTCCTCGCCTCGCTCGTTCGCTTCACCGAAGCCGCCGGCATCACGCTCGTCATAACTTCCGACCACGGCAACATCGAGGCCATGAACGAGCGCGGCCACACGCGCAGCCCCGTTCCGTTCATCGTGTTCGGCCCACGCGAGGCCGAGCTGCGCGCCAACGTGAAGTCGCTTGAGGACGTCACCCCCGCGATTCTCAAGTTCATCCAGTAGCGCCGCAATGGCGACCGCATCTTCATAAACAAACCAGGATACCCCATGACCAGCAAAATCAACGTGCCTTCAGGCGAGAAGATCACCATGCAGAACGGCCGCCTCGCCGTGCCTGCGAACCCGATCATACCCTTCATCGAAGGCGACGGAATCGGCCCGGACATCACGCGCGCCATGCGCACGGCGGTGGACGCCGCGGTGAAGTCGGCATACGGCGAGAGCCGCCGCATATCTTGGATGGAGGTGTACGCCGGCGAGAAGGCGAATGCAGTCTATGGCCCGAACACCTGGCTGCCGCAGGATACGCTTGACGCGTGCCGCGAGTATCTGGTCTCGATCAAGGGCCCGCTCACCACCCCGATAGGCGGCGGCATCCGCTCGATCAACGTGGCCATGCGCCAGCAGCTCGACCTCTACGTGTGCCTGCGCCCCGTGCGCTGGTTCAAGGGCGTTCCCTCGCCCGTGAAGCACCCCGAGCTCACGGACATGGTGATCTTCCGCGAGAACACCGAAGACATCTACGCCGGCATCGAGTGGATGAACGGCACGCCCGAGGCAGAGAAGATCAAGCGCTTCCTGATCGACGAGATGGGCGTGAAGAAGATCCGCTTCCCCAAGACTTCCTCCATCGGCATCAAGCCCGTCTCCGTGGAAGGTACGGAGCGCCTCGTGAAGGCCGCCATCGACTATGCGGTCGCGAACGACCGCAAGTCTGTGACGCTCGTCCACAAGGGCAACATCCAGAAGTTCACAGAAGGCGCCTTCCGCGACTGGGGCTACGCCCTCGCGAAGCGCGACTACGGCGCAGTGCCAATCGGCGACGGCCCCTGGTGCTCGTTCAAGAACCCGAAGACGGGCCGCGAGATCGTTGTCAAGGACTGCATCTGCGACGCGTTTCTGCAGCAGATCCTCACGCGCCCCGCCGAGTACGACGTGATCGCCACGCTCAACCTCAACGGCGACTACGTGTCGGACGCGCTCGCCGCCACAGTCGGCGGCATCGGAATCGCCCCTGGCGCCAACATCAACTACCAGACCGGCGCCGCGGTCTTCGAGGCCACCCACGGCACTGCACCAAAATACGCCAATCTCGACAAGGTCAACCCCGGCTCGCTCATACTCTCCGGAGAGATGATGCTAAGGTACATGGGCTGGACCGAAGCCGCAGACCGCATCATCGCCGCAATGGACTCCGTCATCTCCGCCAAGACGGTCACCTACGACCTCGCCCGCCTGATGGAGAACGCAACGGAAGTCTCCTGCTCCGCGTTCGCGGCGGCCCTCGCCGCCGCAATGTGAGCGAAAAGGATTGCTTCACATGAATATCGGCATCATAGGGCTGGGGCTGATCGGCGGATCGTTCGCCAAGGCAGCCGCGCAGGCCGGCCATGCCGTGCAGGTGTGGAACCGCACGAGGGCGACTGCGGAGACGGCCGTTTCAGAAGGCGTGGCGCAGGCCGTGCTGGAAGACGACATCGGCGCGTGCGACGTCGTGATCGTGGCGCTGCCGCCCGCCGCCGTCGCGCCGTGGATATGCGCACACGAAGCCACTTTCAAGCAGGGCGCCGTGGTGGTGGACGCAACAGGCGTAAAGAGCGCCGTCTGCAAGGCGCTCGAGAGGTTCGCCTTCCAGAGCAGATGGACATTTGTTGGCGGGCACCCGATGGCCGGCAAGGAGGTGAGCGGCTTCGCCAACGCAAGCGCCGATCTATTCAATGGCGCATCGATGATTCTAACGCCGTATCCTTCGTGCGGACGCGGCCCGCTAGACATGCTGGAGACGTTCTTCAAGTCGCTTGGATTCGGACGCGTGGTCGTCACCACACCCGAGCACCACGACCGCATGATCGCACTCACGTCGCAGCTCGCCCATGTGGTGTCGTCCGCATACGTGCAGGATCCCCTCGCCCTCGAACATCGCGGATATTCGGCCGGCAGCTTCCACGACATGACGCGCGTGGCCAGGCTCGACCCCGACATCTGGCGCGACCTCTTCCTCGAGAACAGCTCCGCCCTTCTCGACGCGCTCGACGGCCTAATCGCCCGCCTTGGCGAATACCGCCGCGCGATAGCTGCGGAAGACGGTACCGCCCTTCGCGAACTTCTCGCCGCCGGCCGCGCCGCGCGCATGGCCACGCTTGCAGACCGATAAAACATCCGACTGAAATAAGTCCATCACAGAATCTTGCATAAAACGGCACCATCATCTTGCATGAAACGACGCCATCGTGGTATAATCATTGCATGGAGGGACAATGAAAGGTAACATCCAGATGAAGACTTTTTCGATTCTCGCGGTAGCGCTCTGCTGCGCAGGCGCAAATGCAGCAGAATACTTCGTGGCAACAGACGGCTGCGACGCGGCCGACGGTTCCGCCGCGAAGCCATGGCGTACAATCCAGCGCGCGGCAGACGCCGCGCAAGCTGGCGACACCGTCACGATACGCGGCGGCACCTACCGCGAGTGGGTGAAGCCCGCAAACGCCGGGCGCAAGGACGCTCCGATCACGTTTCAGGCCGCCAATGGCGAAAAGGTGATAGTGACCGGTGCCGATCCCATCAAGGGATGGACGAAGCGCCATGACGGTCTCTGGACGGCGCGCCTCAGCTACGACGCGTTCGGCGGATTCAACCCCTTCACCGACTTCATCTCCGGCGACTGGTTCGGCGGTGGCGGCAGTAAGCACTTCCGCACGCGCCTTCTCCAGGACGGCAGACCGCTTGCGCTCTACTCCCGCGACTACATCCTCGGCCACGGCGGTGCGGAAAACCGCGCCCTCGTGAACATCGCCGGCATCACCTCCGGCGCGCGCACCATGCCGGGCGATTCCGCAGCACATAAGAGCCCGAACGTGCGGCCCGGCCACCCGACGCAGTGGGGCATGGAGCTTGGCTGGATCTACGACAAGTCGACGATTCTCTACAAGGGATTCGACCTCTCCACGCCCGCCGCACGTCGGCTCAAGATACACTACTCGAGCATGATGTTCCTGTCGCTGATCGAAATCTGCGATGCGACGAATCCCCAAAAACCGATTGCCTCGGTTCGACCGCCGCTCACGGGCGACTGGAGGAAGTACGATACAATCGAGGTTGTGCTGCCTGATTCGGCGGCTGGCGTGAAAGACCTGCTCTTCCGCGTGAGGGATGCGGATGTGGTTGGGCGTCCTCTCGGCCTCGCAGGCCTCATCAAGAAGAACAGCGCCGCCCTGGTACACGGAATCACATACGGCACGATCATTGCCGCGTTCGAGAAGGATCCCAACGTGTGCGTGCCCGAGCTGATCGTGCGCCCCGCGTGCTTCTATCCGGCGATAGAACACCGCGACTACATCACGCTGCGCAGAATCACCTTCCGCAACGCAGGCCCCAACTGGGCGCCGCCCACGAGCGAGCAAGTGGGCATTGTCGGCACGCACTGGAGCCGAGGCTGGACGATCGAGGACTGCGAAGTGTACGGCACCGAATGTAGCGGCATCACACTCGGCAAGTACGGCGACGAGTTCGACAACGTCGGCCCCACCGCGCAGAACTACCATAACACCATAATGCGCTCGATTTCGAACGGACTCGACCGCGTGGGGCATCACCTCGTGCGCCGTTGCCGCATCACGGACTGCGGACAGGCGGGAATCTGCGGGTCGCTCGGCGCAGTCTTCTCCACGATCGACAACTGCGACATCTCCTACTGCCACTGGAAGAAGCCCTACGGCGGCGCGGAAATGGCCGGCATCAAGATCCACGCGGCGGTCGATTTCACGATCTCCGGCTGCCGCATCCACCACTGCGGCGACATCGGCGGCATCTGGCTCGACTGGATGGCGCAGGGCGCGCGCATCGTCGGCAACAGGATGTGGGCGAACAAGCGCGACCTGTTCTTCGAGGTGGACCACGGCCCGATCCTCGTGGAGGGCAATGACCTTCTCTCCGACATGGCGCTCATGGCCTATTCGCAGGGCGCGGCGTTCGTGGGCAACCGCATGCGCGGCACGTATCAATACCACAACGACAAGCGCCGCACGCCGATCTTCAAGCCGCATTCCGTCACGCTCGACTCGCTCGACGAGGTGGAGTGCGGACAGGGCGCCTTCATCTTCATCAACAACATCCTCGGCAACGACCCGCGTTTCGAGAAAGAGGCGCACAAGAGCCGCTACGAGGACAACTGGATGATTCCCGCCAAGAACTGGAAGGTGGACGAGGCAACGGGCGCTTGCGAAATCACGCCGCCTGCCGGATCGAAGAAACCCGAATTCAAGCCCGTGGACGCGAAGCGCCTCGGCAAGCCTCCGTTCGTCAATCAGGAATATCCCGTTTCAGCGCGCTAATACCCGAGGGTTGATGTCTTAAGGGACAATTCCTCTTAGGCCAATCAATCATCTGAACGTTTAGCGCATGGAACGATCTGGAAGCCTGCGACAGCAGCGGCGCCTTTGCCTCCGCGATGGATGGTCCTAACGGAGAACTCGCGTTCCGTGAGCCCTTTGAACACAACCATGCAGTCCGCCTTGTCTGAGTTGGATCCCTTCTCGCGCGTCGCCTCCACGTAGCGGCCGTTCCCGATCCAGCCGAAGTTAACCGCACGCGCGCCGATCTCCTCCCCGGCGCGGTTGAGGAGCACGACGTCTCCCTTCCATCCGCTGACGCCCGCGCCGAGATGGACAACGAGGTCGTACTTTGCGAACGGCACTCCGGATACGGAGAACGGCGCGTCCCTTAGGGCGCCGCGGTGCAGGCGCAAGTCAGCCCCGCCGAACCCCCAACCCTCGCAACGCTCGTGATGCGCGCCCTTGCCGAGCATGACGGCGGCCGAAGTGGCAACCCCGCATGAGTCGCGAAGATCACCCGTCTTTGCACCGCCTGCCACCTTGACGTTGTTCCAGCCGGACTGCGCGCGCTCTAGATCGCCGGCGATGTCCCATTCGCGGAGAACGGCATCATCGTCCTTGCCGCTTGTGAAGCTCACCCCGATCGTGCCCTTGACGCCTACAACTGGGATTTCGCCGAAGTTCTTAGGAAGCTTCTTTCCGCAATACACTCGCACCCAGTCGACCCACATGTCGCTCTCGTTTCCGTAGCGCTCAACATCGTACGGCCAGCCGCTGATGCCGGAGATGGCGTAGTTTATCAGGAACCATGTGTCCTGCGACCTGCTCACTGGGCCTGTAGGATGCCTGAGCACCTCGACGTCGTCGAAGTAGTAGATGGTGTCGGTCTCGGTGATCGCGAGGCCGTAGGTGTGGAACGTCCAGCTCCACGACGAGCCGCCCGCCATCTTCAGCGCGTCGGGGAAAGCATGAGGGGCCTTGCCCATGTTCTGCTGCCTCCACCAGTGCGTTGTCACGCCGTAGCGTCCGCCGTGGTTCGGATTTCCGGGGCCGTATCCGCCGTAGCATTCGATCACGTCGAGTTCGTCGCATCCGGCGCTCTTCGTTGCCTCGTACCTCGGATCGTCCTTATTCATTCCGATTGCGCCCTTCGAAAGAGTCCAGAACGCGCCCCAGCTTCCCGGCGCCGAATGGCACATGAGGCGGCATTCTAAGTATGAGGGAACGGGCACCGCTACGCCTGTGCCGTCCGAGCGAATGGACGAGAGAATGCCAGTGCGCCCCTTCGTTCCGAACGGCTTCGAGGCGTGGATGCGCAGATACGTGCCCTGCTGGCCGAAAGGCAGGCAGTCGCCTTCAGGATCGCTGAACGGCCAGCCGCTGAAGTCGCCGCCGCCCGTCTTGTGCGCGGCGTACTTCGCGCCGCGTCCGTCGGACGAGATCGAGAGCGGGCCGTCGAAGTCGTCCTTGTAGACGAGCTTCATCCCCTTCGCGCCCGGCGGATCGCGGTTCGGGATTCCCTGCTTCCACGATACTCCGCCGAGATTGTAGAGCTGGAGTTCGCAGTAGTCCTGACGTCCCCTGCCGTCGATCGCCTGCAGGCGGATGGTCGTAGGCCCAGCCGGGAAGCGGTCGGCATGGAACACGAACTCTCCGCGCGCGTCCTCGCCAAGCTTCAAGTCGGCAAGCACCGCGTCGGCGCCCCACTCCCCTCCGCCTTTCCAGCAGCGCACCAGAACGCGCGTCATGCCCTTCGCCTCGAAGACGACCGTCACGTCGCCCTTCACGTTCGAGCATTGGCGCGGCGCAAGAACCTTTATCGACTGCACGAAGTCGATGCCCTTCGCCGAATCCCCGTAGTAGAACTCGGGATACTCGGAATTCGCCTTTACCGCGTTCTGAGCGAACGCGGACGCAGCTGCCGCCATTGCGGCAAGTAGAATGGTCGCTGTTGTTCTCATGGCAACGTTATCTTACCATATTGCCACGGACCATGACAAGCGGAGAAAAGTTCACCGTCGCTCAGGGAGTTCACGCACCCACACGTTGCGGAAGCGCACGGGGCACAGGTGCTGCTGCAGCTTCACCGGACCCTTGGCGGATGGGGGTTTTGTCTGGCGCGTGCGGCGGATGTGCCCAGTAGGTCCTTCCAGCTGCCAGCCGTCCTGCACCAGCACGCCGTTGAGAAACGCCGTCACAACGCCTGGCCGCACGCACTTGTCGCCTTCGAACACCGGGCGGTAGAACACAATGTCGTAAGTCTGCCATTCGCCCCGTCTGCGGGTGGGGTTGACGAGCGGCGGATTCTGTCCGTAGATCGATGCTGCCTGTCCGTCCGCATAAAATGGGTGCTTCATGTTGGCGGGATCGGTTTCGAAGCTTTCGAACACCTGCACCTCGTAGAGTCCCATCATGAAGACTCCGGAGTTGCCGCTGTTCATGTCGTAGGGCGGGAGATTGGCGGGCACCTGCCATTCGATGTGCAGCTGCACGTCGCCGAACTCGCGGCGCGTGCGGATGTCGCCGGTGGAGCGGGTGGCCTCGAAAGTGCCGTCCACGCATTTCCATTTGGCCTTGCCGCCCTTCATGTCCATCCAGTTTGCGTCCAGGCTTTTCTGAGTGCCGTCGAAGAGCACGATGGCGTCGCGTGGCAGGCGAGGGTCGCGAACGGGCAAGAGCGCAACGCCGCCAAGTTCGTTCGCCCATTCGTATGCCTTGAACCAGTGGTTGCAGGTGAATCCTGCGGCGCCTAGCGCCTTGGCCTGCTTCAGATCGGCGAGGGAGTTTACGCCGAACACGCGGAACTCAAGTCCCGCCGCGCGCACGGCGTCCGCGTCGGCCGGCGTCATCACGCCCTTCGTGGAGCCGCAGCCGGGACAGAACGTCTCGATGTTCGCCGCCTTGCACTTCGCGATGTAGTCCTGCACGTTGAACGGCGCCTTCT
>JAFUDL010000388.1 GCA_017459225.1 Kiritimatiellia bacterium | reverse complement strand
TCCAGGTCGGCCAGGAGGTTGAGGCCCGCGTGATCAAGGTGGATCGCGCCGAGCGCCGCATCGGCCTCTCGATCAAGGCCGTGAACATGTCGGAGGAGGAGGTCAAGGCCCTCGAGGTCGAGGCCGCCGATTCCGGAACTCTCACCTGGTCCGGCTCGGGTTCGCTCTCCGGCGAGCAGCTGGGTTCGCTTGGCGCGGCGTTCGACGACGCGTTCGGCAGCGTTGAGTGGCAGCCCGGCGAGGCTGACGAGAAGTAAAGACTTAAAGAAAGGGAACTTAAAATGTCCAGAGTCTGCGAAATCTGCGGGAAGGGTCCGTCGGCCGGTAGGTCGATCGTGCGCAAGGGCTCCCCGAAGTACAAGGGCGGCATCGGTCTGCACACGACCGGCATCACGAAGCGCCGCTTCCTTCCGAACCTCCAGACCGTGCGTGTGACCGACGGCAAGGGCAACACCTGCCGCAAGCGCATCTGCACGCGTTGCTTGAAGTCCGGCAAGGTCACAAAGGCCTAAGCAACAGGTTCTTTGCGAAAAAGAAAAAGACAGTCGGTGCTTGCGCATCGGCTGTCTTTTTTTTATAATATAGTCAATTCCCTTTTCTAGGCACGGAGGCCTCATGAACGAAGAAGACAACAAAGAGCTTGAGAATGCGCCCTCTGGATTCGGCGACGACGAGACCGGAACCGAGATCCGCGACACGGACATCGTGTTCGACTGTCCGCACTGCGGCCACAACCTCGCGATCGACTATCGCGGCGCGGGGCTGCAGATAGAATGCGTCAACTGCGGCGAGAGCGTGCTCGTGCCGATTCCCGACGGCATGAAGATCGACGACCTCGACATCGAGCCCGGCGAGATACTCAAGCAGCTCTTCGCCACGCGCCGCAATCTGCAGAGAGCCGAGAAGAAGGTTGAGGCGCTTGAGGAGGAGCTTCGCCAGATGACGGCGCAGCGCGATTCTCTGCAGGGCTCGGTAGAGTTCGCCAAGACCCGCCTTGCCGACCTCCGGGTGATGTGCCGCCAGCAGGCCGAGGGGCAGGAGCGCACGGCGGCGATGCTCGACCGCATCGTTGCCGACTTCGACGCAGGCGCCCAGGCCGGCGAAGAAAGCGTAACCGTCATTTGATGAGCAGCCGATTCCATTCAAGGTTCGTCAACGCGCTCACGTTCTCGCGCGTGCCGCTGATATTCGCCTTCATGGTCTGCGCGGTGTTCGGCCATCGCGCCGCCTGCGCGTGCACGAAGACGTGGCTTTCCGTGGCGGCGTGCGTGCTCATGGGCCTCGCGGGGATCACCGATCTCGCCGACGGCAAGCTGGCGCGCAGGTGGGGCGTGGTCTCCGCCTTCGGCAAGCTCGCCGATCCGCTGATGGACAAGGTGTTCTTCATCGTGAGCTTCCCCACGCTCCTGTGGCTCATAGGCGCCCAGGGCGACAATCCCGCGCACGCCGTCATCATGCTTGTGTTCACGGTGCTCTACATCCTGCGCGACCAGTGGGTTACATTCCTCCGCGCTGTCGCGGCCGCTTACCATGCCGACGTCAGCGCCATGTGGCTTGGGAAGGTGCGTACGGCCCTCTCGTTCCCGGCGGCTGGCTACATCTACTTCTACCTCGCGTTCCACCATCTGCTGCCCGAGGCGTGGGCGGCGCCAGTCCTCTGGAGCGTGTACGCGGTGGAGCTCTTCCTCATCTGCCTCAACGTGTACTCGTGCGCGGTGTACACAAAGGCGTACTGGCCGTACATGGTGCGCGCGATGGAGGCGAAATGAGCGCGTTTCCGCTTGACTTTGGGCTATGGATAGTCCATAATCTTACCACAACAAATCCCGAATAAGGAGTTCGTCCAAATGCAGAACCAGGAAGTCTACGACAAGGTGCTGGCCGAGTTCGCGGCCAAGTTCGGCGGCAAGCCAGAAAAGGTCGCCTACGCGCCAGGGCGCATCGAGGTGCTCGGCAACCACACCGACTACAACGAAGGCTACGTCTTCTCGGCGGCCATCGACAAGGGCACGTTCTTCGCCGCGTCGCCGGCGGAAGACGACACCGTCACCCTCGTCGCGCTCGACATCAACGGCGGCGAGACGTATTCGTGCAAGCTCGCCGACGTCAAGAAGGTTGAGAGCGGCTCCACTTGGGCGAACTACCCGCTCGGCACTTTCAACTGGCTCTTCGACGGCGAGCCCGCCAAGGCCGGCAAGGGCTTCAAGGCCGTGTTCGGCGGCAACATCCCGCTCGGCGCGGGCCTCAGCTCCAGCGCGGCCCTTGAGATGTCCACCGTCCTCGCGCTCGCGAAGATCTATGGCATCGAGAAGGACAAGGTCACGCTCGCGAAGATCGGTCAGAAGGCGGAGCACACGTTCGCCGGCTGCCCGTGCGGACTCCTCGATCAGGCTTCCTCCCTCTACGGCAAGGCGGGCGCGCTCGTGAAGAGCGACTTCCGTTCCTGCGAGTTCGAGAACGTCTCGATGGGCGATTCCGTGGCGTTCATGATGGTGAAGTCGAACGCGAAGCATGCGCTTGTGGACGGCGCGTACGCGAGTCGCCGCCAGGCGTGCGAGGACGCGGCCAAGCACTTTGCCGCCGTCCTGCGCCATCCGGTGACGCACCTGCGCGACGTCTCCACGGCCGAATGGGT
>JAFUDL010000387.1 GCA_017459225.1 Kiritimatiellia bacterium | reverse complement strand
GCCGAGATGGCGTGCGACGTGGAGATTGATGTTCACGTAGATGCCGCGCTTCTTGAACTGCGCCACGAGGTAGTCCATGCGCTCGCGCTGCGCGGGGTCGAACTTGCGCCGCGTCGCCCCGCTGTGGTCCATGATGCCCTTCTGCTCCGTGAGCATGAAATTTCCCTTGAGGTAGGTGCTGTCGAAATAGTGAAGGCGCACGCAGTTGATGCCGAAGCGCGCGAGACGGGCGGCAAGGCGCTCCGCCTCCTCGTGCGTGGGGAAGTTCGCCGGGCCGGTGAGGTTCGTCGCGTGGAACTTGACACGTCCCTTGTCGTTGACGAAGTGTCCGTCCTTCACGCGGATGCGCCCGTTCTTGCCGGCCGGCGCCTCGAGCAGGTGGCTCATGTTCACCACGTTCTTGGGCGAGTCGTACGACGGCACGAACGGGAACATCGCCGATGCGGACGCCGCAATCAGCACGACGGCCGCTGCGGCCATGCCAGAAAAATCAAGTCTGCCCATCTCAAAAACCTCCGTTCTTTGTCAGGAAATGCGGACGCGGCGGCCCTCCACCTTGAGGCGGCCGGCGGCGAGAAGGCGCAGCGCCTCGGGGAAGGCCAGATGCTCCTGCACCTGGATGCGCGCGTGCAGGCTCTCGGGCGTGTCGTCCTCCATCACGGGAACGCACTTCTGCACGATGATTGGACCAGAATCCGTACCCGTGTCGACGAAATGCACCGTCACCCCCGCCACCTTGCATCCGTAGTCGAGCGCCTGCTGCCAGCTGTGTACGCCGGGGAAGGCAGGCAGCAGCGCCGGGTGGATGTTGAGGACGCGCATCGGAAACGCTGCAAGCAGCTTTGGCTTCACGATGCGCATGAATCCGGCAAGCACAACGGTGTCGCATCCTGCCTCCTTGAGAAGACGTATGCACTCGTCCTCGCCCGCTCCCTCCAGCTTCGTCTTCCACGGCGAGCAGTCGAGCCACTGGCATGGTATGTTGTGGCGGCGCGCGCGGTCGAGAATCTTCGCGTCCGCGACATCCGCCAGCACCAGCTTGATCTCGGCGTCAAGTTCGCCCTTCTCAATGGCGTCAACAATCGACTGCATGTTCGAGCCAGCGCCCGAACCCAAAACGCCAAGTTTCAAGGTACTCATTTTTGTGTCCTCAGTTAAGGAGTTTCGAGGTTTAGTAGTTTCGAAGTTTATGGGTTTCAACGTTTCGAGGTTTCTGGTTTTTGCGGTCTCGAGGTTTCGGGGGCTTTAGTTTTTGGAGGTTGGCGGCGTTCGCGCGGAGGGCGGGCGAACGCCTGCTTCCACTCCGCGTCAAGCGCTGCGACGTCCTTGCCCGTCGCCACCTTCCAGAATTCGTCCGTGTAGGCCGCGTTCCGCGCGGCGGCGTTCAGGCGCCTGTAGATCGGCGTGTTGCCGCCACCGTACTTGAGCTCGACGTAGTTGAGGAAGTGGGCCGTGGTGCGGTAGCTGTTGTCGTAGCGCGTCCTCTGGTCGCGGAAGTTGGGGCGCGCGCCGTGGGTGTACGGCTCGTACAGGAACCAGCGCACGTAGTCCGCAATGCCCTCCTGCACCCAGCTGGGCGAGGGATGGCGGCCGCGGCGGTACGCCTGCGCCACATGCACCATCTCGTGCACCACGCAGCCGATCGCCTCGCCTTCGAGGTTGCCCTCGAACCACTGGCGGTTGAGCCATATCGCGTTGCCCATCGTCCACGCGGGGATTCCGCGCATCTGGCGGTCTTCGCGGTAGCAGAACTTCACCTCCTCCGGCGGCTTGAATCCGGGCTCCTGCAGGAGCGAGCAGATTCGCGGATACCACTGCTCCACCACCGGACGCAGCTTCGTGTCGGTCCAGGCGGCGAGCTTGGGCGCGCCGGACGTGTCGAAGTGGTAAACAGCCCCGCGCGCGGCGAATCCGAGCGTCATGGCGGCTGCAGCCAGAAACGCAGTCGTCAGTTTTTTCATGGTCATCATTTTCCTTCGAACTTGCCATACGGCCCGCCGCCGTACGGGCACACCAGTTGCGGTTCTACGAACGTCTTGCCGTCAAGCGAGGCCTTCCATCCGCGCGTGCCGGTGGGGAAGCGCAGCACGCGGCCGTCGGAGTACGACACCTCGACCATCGCAATGAGTGCGGCGGCGTTGTTGTCGCCGTTGAAGGCCGCAACCTCGATCACGTTGCGGCCTGGCGCAAGGTTCAATCGCTCGGCGCCCATTGCGATCGTGGGAGTGTACCAGAGCTTGCCGTCGGTCTGGCGGCCGACCTCGCGTCCGTTCACGCTGAACACCGCGCCGTCGTCGCACGAGAAAATGAGGCCCGCCTTCTCGATCTCGCCCTGAGGCAGCTCCAGCTCGGCGCGGAAGGCGACCTTCGCGTTGGGCTTCTGTGCGTCCTTGTGCCAGATCCAGTCGGCTCCCTCGAACTTCGGCGCTTCACCGCTCTCGAGCTTCTCGAGGCGCTGGATCAGCGTGGTCTCGAGCGAACCGTCAACAGTCACGTCGGCCGTGCGCACGCGGATGTCGCGGAACTCGGCCTTCATCGGGCGGCCCTGGTGCAGCTGGATCGAGATGTAGCCCTTTGCGGGCAGGAACTCGGGGCGGGCGTCCATCACGGTGGCCGTGCGAACGCCGTTGACCCACATCACGAGCATGTTGCCCTTCGCCACCACGCGCATGTCGTTCCACTCGCCCACGCGGTACACCTTCTGCAGCTCCTTGTCGTCGGCGAAGGAAACGACGCTCTTGAGCCCGCTCTGGGCGAGCGTCACCTCGCAGCCGCGCTTGCCAACGAGGTGCTGTCCGGTGCAGTAGAAGTAGCCCACGATGCCGCCCGAGCCGTCCATGTCGGCCTGGTAGCCAGTGTCCTTGGTCGTGCTGTCGGTGCTGCGGATCTGGAAGCCGGAGTTGGCGCCCGGACCAAGCCGGAACGAGCAGCGCAGCTCGAAGTCGCCGAACTGCTCGGCGGCGTAGACGAGGTACTGGCTCGACTTGCAGGGATTCTGCGCGGTGGACTCCACCACCAGCACGCCATCCTTCGCGTGGAAGAAGTCGCCGCCGCACTTCCATCCCGAGAGGTCCTTGCCGTTGAATATCGGCCTGAACAGGACCGCTTCGGAACCAGGCACGCAGCCACGCCTATCGAGCGCGCAGATCACGTGCACGAGCGCCGCGCGCTCTGCGCCCTTCGCCTTCAGCGCCGCATCGACTAGCGGCTTCGCCGCGTAGTCGGGCAGCACGCTCTCGCCAAACGCCACCACCGCGTTTTCCGGCACCGTATCGCGGCGCACCGGCCCGCCGTCCACTGAGTAGGCGATGCGCAGCTCCTTCTGCATCCCGGGCGCGGGGTCGCTGTGGAATCCGCCGCGGCCCACGAGGCGGCAGCCGGACATGATCTCGCGCGATCCCGCCTCGAGGAGAGAATCCACCATCAGCTTCACGTCAGCCACGCGCCTCGCGTCGAAGTTGCCGAACTTCGCCTCCACCACGTTCACGCGCTTGGCGGTGGGCACAAACGCCGTGGACGCCACGCGCACCAGAACGCCGCGCATCTGCTCGTCGTCCGGCATGCACGCCAGCAGCTTCAGCAGCTCCGGCATGTCCGTGCGGGCGTCGCAGGCCTGCCCCAGAGCGTTCAGCGCCCCGCGCCTCATGCGCTCGTTCGAAGGCTTGCGCGCCATCTCGAAGAGGGCGGGCAGCACTCTGCGCGACTTGCGCTCGCCAAGGACGCTGAATGCGAGGCGCGCCTTCTTCGCGTCGTCGCCGCGGGCGAGCTTCAGAAGCTCGACGTCAACCGCGTCCCCCGGGAAACCGATCAGCTGGAACTTGGCGAGCGTGCCCGGGTGGCCTCCCGCAGCCGCCACCTCCACTATCTTCGCGAAGGCCGCCATGTCGCCCTTCTGCGCGGGCGTCTTCTTCGG
>JAFUDL010000386.1 GCA_017459225.1 Kiritimatiellia bacterium | reverse complement strand
GTTCGCGGCCATCACGCTCATGCAGCCGTGCCAGTGCGGAGGCGTGCAGATGTGCACGATGTCGACGTCCTTGTCCGCGAGAAGTTCGATGAAGTCCTTGTACCCCTTTATCTTGCCCCAGCCCTTCTTCTCGGCTTCGACAAGGCCGCCCTTCACGTGCAGCTGGTCGTGGTCGCAGAGACCGATCAGACGCGAACCCTTGTACGGGAGATGGTTCTCGGAATGCGCGATTCCGCCGAAGCCAATCAGCGCTCTGGTGAGCTGGTTGGACGGAGTGTTGGCGCCGAACAGCACATGCGCTGGCGCGATGGAGAAGCAGGAAGCCGCGGCGACCTGCTTCAGAAATGATCTGCGTGTGTTGATTGTTTTCATCTCTTCTCCTTGTTGCGAATTGGATTATAGCAAATTGACTAATTTTTCGCTACACTATTGATTCAAAGTTCAAGACAGACAATCGAGTGCGGCGGAAGGAGCACTTTGCCGTCCTTCACCGCAAACACGCTCTTCACGGGCACCACGCGGCTCTCCGCGCCGATGTCGTTGTAGTCGTCGGTCGAGGTACCGGAGAGGACTGTGGCCTGGTAGGGCGCGCTCGCCGAGCGCGCCGCAATCGCCGAAATGTCGAACGGCACCGCCTTGTCGGGCGACTTGTTCACCACAGCGAGGACGCGGCTCTTCCCGTCGTCTGAAGCCGTCAGCACCGCGTCAAGGACGGGCACAACGCCCCTGCCGTTTGAGAGGTTCCCGCAGTCGACGCTCACCGGCACGATGTTCGGCTGCAGAAGGTGCGTGTACATCCAGAACACATGATAGGTGGTGCGCTTCACAATGCCCTTGTCGTGCACGAAGACGGCGCCGCGCGTGTTCACGACGGGCGAGAAGCACGCCATCTTCACGACTTCGCAGTGCCGCAGGCAGGCATTGAGGAAGTTGGCCGTGAAGACCGCGTCGGACATGTTGTAGAGCGAGGCGATGTCGTTCTTGCGCCGCGCCGCGTGGTCCATCCGCCCGTTCCTGCCCCGCGGGTGGTACCAGCCGCGCATGTTCCACTCGTCGAACGCGATGCCGATCTTCCCGCCGCCGAAACCGGCCTTCTCAAGGATGCCGATGGTCTGCACGATGGTCTCCTCGGGACGGCTCGTCTGCATCATCCACTCGAGATACGGACGCTGGTTCGGCCCACCGCCGTAGTAGTCGTGTATGCTCACGTAGTCGAGAAGATAGCCCGCCGTCTTCAGAAGCGGAAGCGTCCAGCTCTCGTTCGGCGTCGCCGCCGCGAGAAGGTATATCTTGCGATCGGCGCCGCGCATCATCTTCGCGCTCTCCCTTACAAGTGGACCCCACTGCGCAACGGTCTTCGCGCCCATCTCCCAGCCGCCCCAGTTCTCGTTGCCCACGCTCCAGTACAGGACGTTGTGAGGCTGCGGATAGCCGTTCGCGATGCGCTGGCGCCCCCACTTGCCGACGTTGAGGTTGCAGTATTCCACCCAGTCGCTCATCTCCTCCTCGCTGCCGGATCCCGCGTTAGTGCAGATGTACGGCTCGCAGCCCACCTTGCGGCACCACTTCACATATTCGTCCGTGCCGAAGGTGTTGGGGTCCTCGACCTCCCACGCTTTGTCCCACATCGGCTGGCGCTTGGGTCCAACGCCGTACTTCCAGTGGTAGGCGGATACGAAGCAGCCTCCCGGCCAGCGCATGATCGGCACCTTGATCTCGCGCAGTGCCTCGATCACGTCCTTGCGGAAACCGTCCTCGTCGGAGAGCGGATGCCCGGGCCAGAAGAGTCCGCCGTACACCTGCCGGTCGTGGTGTTCGATGAACTGGCCGAAGATCATTGGACTGTACTTGCGCGCCTTCGCGTCCTTCACTGGCACGACGGCGGCAGGCCGTCCCGACGTGTCCACCACCGTGCGCGACTCCATAACGAGGCTGCCGTCGAGCCAGGCGCGGATACGGTCGTCCATGCATTCCACCTTCACATCGTACCAGCGCCCCTGCGCGATCGAGCCAGGCACCCTCTTGATCGCGAACGGCGGCTGTTCGATGCCGTGGAACTGGTTTACCCATCCGCCGAAGATGACCCACTCGCCGCCGCCAGAAATCAGGTTCTTGCCCGTGGCCACGATGAAGCCTTCCTTGCCGTCGATCTTCTTCGCCTTCACCGTGAGAGTGACATTGCGGAACTTCTGCGGAATCGACAGCGTCACCGCCTCGTGCCCGAGCCCGCCGAACGTCTGCTCAAGCGTTCCTCCGCCGCATTTCCACTCGCCCCTGCCGGCGCTCTTCCAGTCCCTGACCGCGTCCGGCGAGGCGAAGTCGTTGGAATATACGACCTTGCCCGAGGCGTTCGTAATTCGCAGCTCCTTGAACGCCGCCCTGCCCTCGTACGCGCCCACGCCGAGGCTGAACTCGACACCCAACGCCGCCATGCCAGCGCACAGGCATGCCGCCGCCACCATCATCTTGATCTTTTGCATGTCGTATTTCCTTGTTGGATTATGACCGTTGTGTAAGGACGGCGAAATAATACCATATCTTGTCACGGAATGTCAAAAGCATTCATGCGCGCGAAGATTATGGCATAAAGCCGGAAATGTTCCTTCACTAGCGGGATGATGCGGCGTCACGGCTTTTCGTGAGTGCTCATCGAGTACGGCGCCGCAGATGGATCCGTGCCGCGCGTCTTCACCGGCGCGGCGCTCATCTTGAATACGAGCTTGCCGCCCTTCCTGAGCTCCGCCGCGGAAAGCCAGTTCTCTTTCACGAGCTTTCCGTTCAGCGTCACGAACTCCACGTAGCGCTTCTTCGCGGCGCCGGGGGCTTCGATCACGAGAACTTCGCCGCCGGGCATCTTCACCTCGGCGCGCTCAAGCGCAGGCGAGCCAATCGCGTACTGGCCTGAGCCAGGGCACACGGGATAGAAGCCAAGCGCGCTCCAGACGTACCATGCCGATGTCTGCCCGTTGTCCTCGTCGCCGCAGTATCCGTCCGGCGAGGGGGAGTAGAGCCTGTCCATCGTCTCGCGCACCCAGTGCTGCGTCTTCCACGGCTGGCCGCACCAGTCGTAGAGGTAGAGCATGTGCTGGGCGGGCTGATTGCCGTGCGCGTACTGGCCCATGTCGGCCAGCATCATCTCGCGCATCTCGTGGTACATGCCGCGCCTGTCGCTTTCGCATATCTCGGGACGGCGCGCGAGCACGTCGTCAAGGGCCGCGGCGAACGCGTCGCGTCCGCCCATCGCCTCCATGAGGCCGGCTACGTCGTGCACCACGCTCCACGTCCAGTGCAGCGAGTTGCCCTCCACGAAGTCGCCGTCGCCCCACTTGATCGGGTTGAAGTCGTCGCGGAACCTGCCGTCGGCGTAGCGTCCGTTGGCGAGCTTGTGCTTCGGGTCTATAACGTTGCGCCAGTTGCCGGCGTGCTTCCTGTACTGGGCGGTCTCCGCATCGCTCTTCCCGATCGCCTTGCCGAAGCGCCAGATGCACCAGTCGTCGTAGGCGTATTCGAGCGTGCGGGCCACCGTGCCGTGGCGGCCCTTGGCGTGGGCCACGTAGCCGAGCGAATTGTAGTCCGCCGCGCCCCAGCGTCCTGTTGCGCCCTGCTCCGGGTGCTGGTTGTTCGCGCCGTGAACGAGCGCCTTCCACAGCTCCTCCGCGTTCGCGCGGCCCGCCGCGCCGGATAGCCAGGCATCGGCCACCACGCTAGCGGAGTTGTTGCCGGTCATGCAGTCGGAAAGTCCGGGGCTGGACCACTCCGGCAGCCATCCCGCCTCCTTCCAGCTGTTCTCGAGCCCCTCCGTCATGAAGGCGTTCACCTCAGGATACGCGAAGTTCAAGAGCGGGAATAGCGCACGGAACGTATCCCAGAATCCCGTTCCGGCGAAGAACGGCCCTTCGAACACTCCGCCCGGAGTGGGGCTGCGGTGCACGGCCTTGCCCGTCTTGCGGTCGACGTCGAAGAAGGCCCGCGGGAAAAGCGACGCGCGGTAGAGGGCCGTGTAGAACATGCGCTTGCGGTCGATGTCGGGAGTCTCGATCTTGAAGCGGCCAAGCACGAAGTTCCAAATCTTCTCCGATTGGGCACGCACGTCGTCAAAACTCTTGTCGGCGACCTCGGCGAGGTTCGCGGCGGCGTAGCTCTCGTCCACGAAGCTGGATGCCATGCGCGCCGTCACCACGTCGCCTCTTTTCGTAGGCGCAAACCGCACGCAGGCCCACGAGCCTTCGCCTTCGACCGACACGATGTCGCGGTCGAACTCGACAACGAATCGGTTGCCGAAGTCGTCCGCCACCGGCGTGCGCCGCCGCTTCGACACGCCGTACACGCGCCTCTTCGCGGCGTCAACCCTCACCTTGCCGTCGCCGCCCATGGCGTCCACCACGAACCCTGGCTTCGCCGTGTCGCCGTAGGTGATGCGCATCACGGCGGACCTTCTTGCTGCGGTGACCTCTAGCTTGATGTCCCAGTCGCCCAGATAGACGCGGTAGTAGTCGGGCCGGATCGTCTCGGACTTATGGCTGAAGTGGCTGCGCCTCTCTTCCATACGCGCGCCCACACCGCCCGAGACCGGCGTCACCGTCACCTGCCCGAAGTCTCCCATCCACGGGCTCGGCTGATGCGTGAGCCTCATTCCGTAGAAGCTCGTTCCCGTGTAGTCGTAGAACCATCCCTCCTGGTGGCCCGGCTTCGTCACAGGCGCCCACATCGGCCCGCCCCACGGGCGGCAGATGGCGGGATACACGTTTCCGGTAGACAGCGCGAACGTGTTTATCGTTCCCGTCGCGGCTCGTACATGGTCGAGCGGCGATTCGTCGATCTTGGCCTGCGCCAGCGCCGCGGCAATGCACACCGCCGCCATCATCGTTCTGCACCTCATCTGTCATTCTCCTTCTTATTCGTTTTGATTGAATAAAGCACTTCAAGATACTGCCCACAACAGATGCGATCTTCATCGGATCAGAGACGTGAGAGTGCGCCGCGGATCGAGCCTTCGCGCGCCTCAATGGCCTCGCACAGGCGGAACTGCACGCGGGCGCGGTTGAGGTTCTGTCCGGGCTGGCGCACCTTGAAATAGCGGTCGCCGGCAAGATAGTCTTGGAAGAACCGCAGGCCAAGCTCGAACGGCAGAAGGCGTATCGCGTCGTAGAGGTAGGCGCGGTCTGCCGCGTCCATGAACACGCCCGCCTCCCTCATGTAGCCCTTCATGAAGGCGCCGAAGATGTTCTCGTCAAACGAGACCTTGCCGAGGTTAGTCTCCTCCTCGCCCACGGGGTTGCAGATCGAGCGCACGGCGTCGCCCACGTCCACGTGCATGAGGCCGGCGGAGACCGTGTCGAGGTCTATCATCGCGGTGCCCTTGCCGGTGAAGTCGTCGATCATGATGTTGTTCACTTTGGGGTCGCCGTGGAACATGCGCTTGCGCAGCTCGCCGCGCTCCTCGGCGCGCTCGAGGGACACGGCGAAGTCGCGCCGCTCCTCGATGTAGCGCGCAAGGCGCCGCGCCTCCATGGAGGCGTTGAGGAGCTCGCGGGCCTGCTCGTTCTGGAGAGTGGCGTCGTACTGGGCGAGGTAGCCGCTCGTCACGTGGAAGCCGGGAAGAGGATTCACCACGAGCGATGGGTCCATGTCGGAGACAAGGTAGTGGAAATGCCCGAGGGCGGCGCCGCACTCGAGGGCGTGCTCGGGACTCTGCGCGGTATCGAAGGCGTGCGCCGAGAGGATGCGCGTTATCATACGCCACACGTCGCCGTTCTCGTCCTGAACGAAGTCGGCCCCCTCCTTCGTCTTGATTATGCGCGGCATCTGCCACACGCGGTCGTCGCGCGCCGCCGCGGCGTCCGCCTCGAGCTTCTCGTGGCAGTGAAGAGTGATGTTGTGCATGTTGCGCATCACCGCGCCGGGGTTTGTGAACACCGCGCCGTTGATGCGCTGCAGCACGGCCTGCGTCTCGGTGAAGGTGTTGCGGAAGACGGCGAGAAACGTGTCGTTGATGTTGCCGTTCCCGAACGGAACGAGCGTCACGAGACGGCCCTTGACGTTGAACTTGTTTGCGAGCAGCATCAGATCCACGGCGGCACCTCCCGCGACACGGCGCCGCGCACGATGTTGTTCTTTCGTATTGTCATGTCTACAGACTCTCCAATTGCATGGACATATTTTACCATTTCCGCGGCGATTTGTCCCATTTAATCACACGCAAATCGCAACGGCGCAGGCGTCACCGGAGGGCGGCGCCCTTCTTCAGCGCGCTGATCTGGTCGCGCAGATAGGCGGCGCGCTCGAACTCGAGAGCATCCGCCGCTTGCATCATCTCCTCCTGGAGGGCGGCGATCGTCTCGCGCACGTCGGCCGCCTCGGGAGTCTTCTCCGCAACGGCCGCGCGCTCGGCCTTCTTTGCCTCCGAATACACGTACACGGCCTCGTTTATCGCGCGTTTTACGCTCTTCGGGGTTATGTGGTGCGCCTTGTTGTAGGCTATCTGCTTGTCGCGGTGGCCCTTCGTGATGCGAAGAAGATCCTTGATCGCGTCCGTCTGGTGGTCGCAGTAGAGTATCACGCGCCCCTTCACATGGCGCGCGCAGCGGCCTGCCGTCTGCACGAGAGAAGTCGTTGAGCGCAGGAAGCCCTCCTTGTCGGCGTCAAGTATCGCCACAAGCGCCACCTCGGGAAAGTCGAGGCCCTCGCGCAGGAGGTTGCTGCCGATGAGGCAGTCGAACTCGCCCTTCCTCAGCCGGCCGAGAATCGCCACGCGCTCGAGGGCGTCGATGCCGCTGTGGAGGTACTCGACTCGCAGGCCTGTCTCGTGCAGGTACGCCGTGAGGTCTTCTGCGCTGCGCTTGGTGAGAGTGGTCACGAGCACGCGGTCGCCCTTCTCCGCCACCTTGCGTATCTCCGCCATCAGGTCGTCGATCTGGCCCTTGAGCGGACGCAACTCGATCTCAGGGTCAAGAAGCCCGGTGGGCCTTATCACCTGCTCCGCCACGGTCTTCGACACCTCGTACTCGTAGTCGCCCGGCGTCGCGCTCGTGAACACGATCTGATGCACCTTCTTCTCGAACTCGGGAAACTTGAGAGGACGGTTGTCCTTGGCGCTCGGCAGGCGGAAGCCGAAGTCCACCAGCTTCTGCTTGCGCGCCTGGTCGCCGTTGTACATCGCCCGCAGCTGCGGCACCGCCACATGGCTCTCGTCGATGATGGTGAGGAAGTCTTCTGGGAAATAGTCGAGCAGACACTCTGGCGGCTCGCCGGGCGCGCGGCCGGTGAGCGGACGCGAATAGTTCTCGATTCCGTTGCAGTACCCAAGCTCCTTCATCATCTCGATGTCGTACTCCGTACGCTCCCTGAGACGCTGCGCCTCGAGGAACTTCTTCGCGCCCTCGAAGTACTTGAGACGGTCCTTGAGCTCGCTCTCGATGCGCGCGTACGCGGCCTCCATCTTGTCGCGCGGCATCACGAACTGCTTGGCGGGAGTGACCACTGCGGCGGGCATGGAGACGCCCATGTGGAAATCGGGCACTGAAAGCTGGCGGATTGAGTCGATCTCGTCGCCGAAGAAGTCAACGCGGATGCCGTCGGTGGCATACGCGGGGAAGATATCCACCGTGTCGCCGCGCACACGGAACGTGCCGGGCGAGTAGTCCATGTCGTTGCGCACGTACTGGGCGTCAACGAGCCTCTCAACGAGGTCGCCGCGTCCGCACGAGTCGCCCACCGAGAACTTCACGGCGAGGTCGCGGTACTCTGTGGACTCGCCGAGGCCGTAGATGCAGCTTACGGATGCCACCACCACCACGTCCCTGCGCGCGATGAGCGCGTTGGTGGCGGCGAGGCGGTAGCGCTCGATCTCCTCGTTCACCGAGGCGTCCTTCTCAATGTACGTGTCGGTCTGCGGGATGTACGCCTCTGGCTGGTAGTAGTCGTAGTACGAGATGAAGTACTCTACGGCGTTCTCGGGGAAGAAGCCGCGCAGCTCCGCAAAAAGCTGGGCCGCAAGCGTCTTGTTGTGCGAGAGGATGAGAGTTGGACGGTTCCATCGCTGGATGAGGTTCGCCATCGTGAACGTCTTGCCGCTGCCGGTCACGCCCTGCAGCACGAGGCGGCGCTCGCCGCGCTCTAGCCCTTTCACGAGCGCGTCTATCGCCTCGGGCTGGTCTCCCGTCGGCTTGTAGTCCGAAACGAGCTTGAACAGCCTCTCGCCTTCCACCGCGCCTGCCTTCATAGAGAATCCCCCTCCATGCGTTCGCGGCGCGGAATCGACGGCATCACATAGCGCTTCGTCACGCTCTCCGCGGCGGCGGCGTTCGCCGCCCGGCAGGCGTCTTCGATTGCCTCGCCCTCGGCAAGGCGCACGCACAGCGTCGCAGTGAACACGTCTCCAGCGCCGGTCGTATCCACCGCCTTCCCGCAGTTCACGGCGGACACGATCACGCCGGTCGAACGGATGCGGCATCCGCGCGCGCCGAGAGTGGTCACCACTTCGCCTGCAACGTCGCCAAGAGCGGACTCCTCGAACTCGTTGGGCGTCCACAGAAACACGCGGCGCCTCAATTCATCTGAGATCGGGCGCGCCGGCGCAGGGTTCATCATTATGCGCACGCCATGCACCTCGGCAATCTCGGAGGCGTGAAAATTCACCTTTTCTGGAACTTCGTTGTTCAAGAGCAGAATGTCCGCCTTTGCGATCTCATCCATGAATCCGCAGTCAACGTCTGCTTCGCCGAGTTCTGCGCCGCGCGCCACCGTCACGCGAGTCTCGCCAGATGCGTCCGTAAGAATGGCCGCGCACGCCGTTGGTTCGACGGACTGCTCTGCGTGGCAGATG
>JAFUDL010000385.1 GCA_017459225.1 Kiritimatiellia bacterium | reverse complement strand
GGGAGATTTAGAAAGTCTTGACGACTCCAAGACTCCGAAACTCCAAGCAGCGAAAGCAATGAGTGTGAGATTGTGGCATTGTGCCATAGAAAATGTTGTCAATACACACTGTTGCCAGTTCCCAATTGGGCATTGGCCACTGGAACTGGATACTGGCAACAATGGCAACATTTCCAAAGGCGCTTTCACGCAGGGCGCGCTGCCCCCAGCGCGCCGCAGGGTGGGGCGAGGCGTCGTGCAGCGGCTCGTCGAGGACGGCTCGCCCCACCAGGCGATGCGGAAGCAACAGCGCGCGATCCACCTCCGCCAAGGGTTCGCGACACCTTCTGTTTCATTCGCCGAGGAGCACTCGTGACCACATCCAGGGCTTTTTGACGGCGTTGTCGCCGCGCTTCGGGCTGGGCCAGTAGAATTCTCTCGTGTCGCGCAGGCCCTGCGCTGTTATGGAGAACATCATCTTCACATGTTCGCCGTTCTTTGGGTTCCAGCCCTCGATCCGGTTTTTGCCGATGAAGATCTCCATGCGGTAGCCGGTGATGTCGCATGCCTTGTTCTTGACGGTCGAAAGCGCGCTGCGTACGCCGTCCTCGGGCTTGATGTCGCTCATCGTTTTCTGTGCCTTGCAGTTTGCCCAGAAGCCGGCGAACACGCGGTTCTCCAGCGGCAGCGGGCAGAACCAGAACTGGTGGTCGTGCGCGTTCCATGCCTTCCCGTTGGAGAATTCGCCGCTTGAGCTGAAGAGAAACTCCAGGCAGTCCGCCGCGCGCCAGAAGCAATTGGGGTCAGAGGTTTTGCACTGCGAGTCGTCGATGTCGAACATCATGTAGAGTCCGTCGTCATTGTAGGCCATGTAGATGCGGCTTGTCTCCTTGTCGCCGCGCGGGCCCAGCATCCAGTTGGGAAGCTGGTACTTGGCGGCGTCTTTGGTCCATTCGTTGGGTTGGCCGTCGATCTTGATCTGGTCTTTCGCCACGCGGTGCAGCGTCCAGGAGCGTGGAACGATCGGCGCGTGGTCGATGACAATGTCTTTCATCGCCGGGTTGCCGACGTTGAAGATGTCGAGTCTCGGGACGGCGACTTTCTCGGTGGCGGGAATGGCGCTAGATCTCACGAGCGTGAAGGTGAGCGTGTGGGTCTCGTTTGCTCCCAGTTCTTTTGTGCGCCGCGTTGAGGGCGAGACCTCCCAGCCGGCGGGCAGGTTGGCGCGCAGCTCGTATATCTGGTTCGTTGCGGACTGGTTGACTACGTCCACCTTGAAGGTGCGGTCCAACTGCTCCACGTTGCTCCTGGCGTATGCCTGGACGATGACGTCTATGTCGATCGGCATGCGCTTCTCGACGCCCTGGTGCCTGCCGACAACGACGAACCGGTTTGCCTCGCGCGGCGCGCCGAGCGGACCCACAACGTCGTAGCCGTAGTCGCGCTGGCGGATGGTCCATCCGGCTCTGCGCATGCCATCGGGCAGTTCGACGCGGTATTCGACCTTGTCGCGGTTGGAGAGGTGTAGCGGAATCGGTTCACCCGAGACGTTCCGCACGAAGAACTCGCTCTGCGGCTCGAGGTCGATTGGGCACTGTTTGAGCCAATCGCATTCGGGATCAAGGCCGATGTACCAGACAGGGGCGACGTCGAGTTTGCGCTTGCCACTTGGCTTGAGCTTAGCGCCGAACATGTCGTGTATGCTTTCGGCCTTGGGATCCCTGATCGTCATCTCGCGGTCGGCGGGCTTCAGCATCGTCGCCTTCTCGGGCGGGTATAGCTGGAATGCGCAGGCGACGATCTTGCCGTCGGAGCGCTTCATCATGTGCGCCATGTGGTTTGGTCCGAAGTTTGCGTAGCCGAGGTACTTGATGTCTGCCGGAAGGAACGTGCGCAGCGCGGCGAAGGCGGGGGCGACGGGCTTTGGCTCGCGGAAGCGGTTGAAGATGCCACAGCCGTCGAAGAAGTTCCTGGGGTTGGGCGTGTCGCTGTCGTAGTGCCAGTACCAGAAGAGCTTGTCGATGCCGTTGCCCATTGCGAGCACCCATTCGCGCTGCATGTAGGAGGCCTGCTCCCATTCAGATACGATCTGGCCGGCGCGTGTATCCCATCCCCATTCGGTGATCCAGCGCTGGCGCTTCACGCCATCGCATTCGGAATCGATCTTCCACTGGCGCCAGAGGTCGCGCTGGTACATCTTCTTCTCGTCGGCGGCGATGTTGGCGACGTTGAAGTTTGAGCGGGAGACCTCGGGGCCCACCATGCCGGGGTAGCGGTGACCGTTGAGGACCTTGATGTGTTTGAAGTTGCCGTTCAGGACATGTTTCCTCGCGCCGAATATGTGGATGCTGGCGCAGCCTTCCTGGACGGATAGCGCATCTGGGCGGCAGACCTTCATGATCTCGGCGAAGACGCGGTGGTACTCGCCGTATTTCTCGCTCATCGGGTCGCCGTGTTCGTTGTCGAGCTCGAAGGCGGATAGCTGCGGGAAGGTGGATACGATGAGCGCGATATTGCGGCGCCATTCGTCCGAGGGCGTGGCGGGATCCTCGTTGCGGCATTGGGCGGCGTTCATCAGGCACGGAAGGGTGCGCATTCCGGCGTCCTCTGCCGCCTTTATGATCTTAGGATACCATGGCCAGCCCTTGTAGCCGCCTTCGCCGCGTGCGCGGACCATCCAGAGATAGTTGAACGCGTAGTCGCGCACCCACACGAAGCCGAGCTTGGCGAACTTGTCGTATCCCACATAGCTGCCGCCATGGACGTTGATGCCGTAGGGAGAGTCGTCCTTCTGCTTCTCGGTGAGGGCGGGCGGGTGGAGGATCACGGCGTAACGGTGTTCGCATTCGTAGGGGTGAGGGAAACCTGACACCTTCGCGCGGAGCGTGTATGAGCCGGGCTCCGTGAAGGGCAGGGGGGCGCGTACGGATGCTCCGTCGAGCACCTTGAGGCCAGGAAAGTTCATTTTGCGCTTCTCGCCCGTCGCGCTCTCCACTTCGACCGTGGCGTGGACTGTGCGCTCTTCGCCTAGCCAGCTGCCGATGGAGAGCAGCGCCTCGGGTCTTTCCTCGCCGTAGTAGAAGCAGTTGGCGGTCGCGGGGAAGGAGATGTCGATCGCATAGGGGCGCTCGCGCACGGGACTTGCCGACATGTCGGTGTGGACGCGCAGGTCGTAGATGTCGAGCGTGCGGTCAATGGCGTTTGGGTTGTTGCGGTCGCCCCAGTTGTTCTGCGAGATCGACTCGAGCCTGATCGGGAACTTGATCGGCATCTGGACGTTCTTGCCCGTCTTGGGGTCCTTGCCGTGCACTTTTTCGGGTATTGCAAATTCGAACGGTTCCCATACGAGCGGCTTGGCTGGGATGTTGAACGAGAAGGAGTTTGTGTTGGCGTCCACGAAGTTGAGCCCCATGCCCCAGCTCTCCGTGTTTCCTCCGCGGCTCCAGCCTGTGACCTTCAGGACCTTGCCGGGAAGCGTCTGCGCCTTCGGGTGGGCGCTCCAGCCGCCGAAGGAGCGGGGGGCGTAATGGATTGTGAGGCGCAGGGCCTTGTGGCCCTTGGGGGCGGCCGGGGCGTCGGGACGCTCGTCGAGGATCGAGATCTCGCCCGCGGCCGTGGGCCATTCGCCTTCTTCCCAGCGGTTGGCCTCGGGGTCGCCTATGTCGCGCGAGGCGATGGCTGCACGCGGGGCGCCAGCGGCCTCGGAAGCGCCGTGCGCAAAACATTGCGCCGCACACGCGATGACGGCAGCTATCAGAATGTTTGGCTTCATCTATGGTACTTTCCTTTTGCGCACATTATACCATGCCTAGCGCCTAGTGCCTAGTGCGCGGTGCCAATTATTCACTATTCGCTATAACCTATTCACTCTAAACTTACCCTTGCCTAACTCAATTTATTATGAGATAATCTCATTCACTTGCCCATAGAATGGGCATGTGAGGATTTGTATCAGGCACCAACCAAGGAAAACAAAATGAGCGGAAAAGTCGAGACGATGACGCCGGAGCTGAAGGCGTTCATTGAAGAGTGGAAGACGAAGCCGGGGAATCTCATCATGGTTCTCCATCGTGTGCAGCAGACGTATGGCTATATCCCGCGCGAGATCGCCATCGAGACGGCGGAGCTGCTTGACGTGCCCCTCGCCAAGATCTACGGCGTGGTCACGTTCTACAACTTCTTCCGTCTCCAGAAGGCGGGCAAGTACAACGTGCAGGTGTGCCTCGGCACGGCCTGCTACCTGCGCGGCGGCGATGACATCATCAAGGAGTTCGAGAAGGAGCTGGGCGTGGGCGTGAACACCACAACGCCCGACGGTCTCTTCTCCGTGGAGGCGGTGCGCTGCCTCGGCTGCTGCGGCCTCGCGCCTGTGGCGGTGGTGAACGGCGAGGTGCACGGCAAGCTCGAGACGAAGAACGTCGCGGGCATCATCGACCAGTATCGCAAGCTTGGATGAAAAAACGAGAGGATGCAGAAAATGGGAAAGCTTACACTTGAAGACCTGCGCAGGATGCGCGGCGAGAAGCAGAAGGCGATCGACATGCGCGACTCGTCCAACAAGGACGTGCAGGTGATCGTGGGCATGGGCACGTGCGGAATCGCCGCGGGCGCCAAGGACACGTTCACGGCGCTTGTTGACTCCATCAACGAGAAGGGCCTCACGAACGTGCTCATCCGCCAGACGGGTTGCATGGGCCTTTGCCACTCCGAGCCCACCGTCGAGGTGGTGGTGCCGGGCATGCCGGCGGTGATCTACGGCCATGTGGATGCGGCGACCGCGAAGGAGATCGTGGAGAAGCACGTGGTGGGCCATGAGCTCATCGAGGGCAAGCTGCTCGACCGCCCGTCCATCGACATCATCAAGAACGGCTAATCCAAGAGGCAACATCATGGCATTCGAATCATACGTACTCGTGTGCGGCGGCACTGCGTGCTGCTCTGGCGGCGCCGACAAGATCGTGGAGGCGTTCGCGGCCGAGCTCGCGGCCGCGGGCCTCAAGGACAAGGTTCAGGTGGTGAAGACCGGCTGCCTTGGCTTCTGCGAGCAGGGTCCGATCGTGAAGATTCTCCCCCAGGGCACGTTCTATGTGCAGGTGAAGGCAGAGGACGTGAAGGAGATCGTCGCGGAGCACCTCGTGAAGGGCCGCGTGGTGCAGCGCCTCTGCTACGACCCCGAGCAGGCCAAGAAGCTCGTCGCCGAGGCGAACATTCCGTTCTACCAGAAGCAGTACCGCATCGTGCTGCGCAACTGCGGCGTAATCGACCCCGAGAAGATCGACGACTACATCGCCCGCGACGGCTACAAGGCCATCGAGAAGGTCCTCTTCGAGATGACGCCCGAGCAAGTCGTCGACGAGATCCTCAAGTCGGGTCTGCGCGGCCGCGGCGGCGCGGGCTTCCCCACCGGCATGAAGTGGAAGTTCGCCATGATGCAGCCCAAGGGCCAGAAGTACATGGTGTGCAACGCCGACGAGGGCGACCCTGGCGCGTACATGGACCGCTCCACGCTTGAGGGCGATCCCCACTCCATCCTCGAGGCCATGATCATCGCCGGCTACGCGATCGGCGCCTCCAAGGGCTTCATCTACATCCGCGCGGAATACCCGCTGGCAATCCACCGCCTTCAGGTGGCGATCGAGCAGGCGACAGATCTGGGCCTGCTCGGCAAGGACATCCTCGGCAGCGGCTTCGACTTCGAGATCGAGCTGCGCTTCGGCGCGGGCGCGTTCGTGTGCGGCGAGGAGACGGCCCTCCTGCAGTCCATCGAGGGCAACCGCGGCATGCCGAAGCCGCGTCCGCCGTTCCCGGCCGTCAAGGGTCTGTGGGGACGCCCCACCGTCATCAACAACGTCGAGACGCTCGCCAACATCCCCGTCATCATCAACAAGGGCGCCGACTGGTTCAACAAGATCGGCACTGCCACCACCAAGGGCACCAAGGTGTTCGCCCTCACCGGCAAGGTGAACAACTCCGGCCTCATCGAGGTGCCGATGGGCACGACGCTGCGCGAGATCATCTTCGACGTGGGCGGCGGCATCCGCGGCGGCCATCAGTTCAAGGCGGCTCAGACGGGCGGTCCCTCCGGCGGCATCATCCCGCCCCAGTTCCTCGACACGCCCATCGACTACGAGAGCCTCGCCAAGATCGGCTCGATCATGGGCTCGGGCGGCCTCATCGTGATGGACGAGACGGACTGCGTGGTGGACATCGCGAAGTTCTACCTCGACTTCACGGTGGACGAGAGCTGCGGCAAGTGCGCTCCCTGCCGTATCGGCGGGCGCAAGCTGCTAAACTACCTCAACAAGATCACCGACGGACGCGGCACCGAGGACGACATCGTGCAGATGCAGAACATCTCCGACGCGATGTGCAAGGCTTCGCTCTGCGGTCTCGGCCAGACGGCCTCGAACCCCGTTCGCTCCACGCTCCGCTACTTCATGGACGAGTACATGGAGCACATCAGGGACAAGAAGTGCCGCTCCGGCAAGTGCTCGAAGCTTATCCGCTACATGATCGACCCCGCGAAGTGCAAGGGCTGCACGGCCTGCGCCCGCAAGTGCCCCGCCGGCGCGATCTCCGGCGCCGTAAAGACGCCGCACGTGATCGACCAGTCGAAGTGCATCAAGTGCGGCGCCTGCGAGGCGACCTGCAAGTTCGGCGCGATCAGCCACGGTTGAGAAGGAAAGAAAGGAATTTACAGCGATGGAAACCGAAATGATCACCCTTGAGATCAACGGCAAGACCGTGGAGGTGCCGAAGGGCACTTCGATCCTCAACGCGGCGCGCGCGGCTCACATCAAGATCCCCACGCTCTGCTACCATCCGGACCTCAAGCCCAGCGCGAGCTGCGGCATCTGCGTCGTCCGCCAGCTCGTTCCGAGCCGCACGGAGCCCGGCAAG
>JAFUDL010000384.1 GCA_017459225.1 Kiritimatiellia bacterium | reverse complement strand
CGGCGCTCTCCGGCTCGGGCCCCGCGTATTTCGCCTACATGGAGGAGGCGATGGTGGAGGGCGGCGTCAAGCTCGGGCTCAAGCCCGCCGTCGCTCGCCTTCTCGCCGAGCAGACGATGCTCGGCACCGCCGCGTACCTCCGCCAGAGCGGCGCCGACCTCGAGGAGTTAATCGCCGGCGTCGCCACTCCAGGCGGCACAACCGCAGCCGGCATGGACGTGATGCGCGCATCGGACTTCAAGTCCATTGTCGCCGCCACCCTAAAGGCCGCCGCTCTCCGCTCCGCTGAACTCGGCGCCTGACGCCCCCTCCTTCACATGAAGAAGATCGCACGAGAAATCGCCGAGCTGGTGCACAGCACTTCAAGCTCTCTTCCTTCCGACGCCGAACGCGCCATCCGCAGCGCGCTGCGCCGCGAGGCCAGAGGATCAAGCGCATGCATGGTGCTCGAGACGATCCTCAAGAACGTCGCTCTCGCACGCGCAGCCGGCACGCCGCTCTGCCAGGATACAGGCACGCTCACGTTCTTCGTGGACGCCTCGCTGCGCCGCAAGGCACCGCAGTCTGCATTTGACGAGGCAGTAGCCTACGCCAGTTCCCAGGGCTGGCTTCGCCGCAACACGATCGACCCCATCACCGGCGCGTCGATCGACTCGAACGTTTGCCCAGGCGCTCCGGTCGTCCACTACGTTGGAAGCGACGCAAAAGAGGGACACGGCACGATCCGCCTGATAATGAAAGGCGGAGGCAGCGAAAACATGAGCGTGCAGTTCTCGCTGCCCGACGCGTCGCTCGGCGCCGCGCGCGACATGGAGGGCGTGCGCAAGTGCGTGCTCGCCGCAGTGCAGCGAGCACAGGGCTTCGGTTGCGCGCCGGGGCTTCTGGGCGTTTGCGTGGGCGGCGATCGTGCGAGCGGATTCGAGGAGGCGAAGATGCAGCTTTTGCGCGACATTGGCGACGCAAATCCCGTGCCCGCGCTCGCCAAGCTCGAGCGCCGCATTCTCAAGGAGGCAAACTCGCTCGGGATTGGTCCGATGGGCCTCGGCGGAAAGACCACCCTTCTCGGCGTAAAGATCGGCACACGTCCGCGCCTGCCCGCAAGCTACTTCGTGACGGTCGCATACATGTGCTGGGCCGCGCGAAGAGGCGTGCTTGTTGTGTGAGTGGGAGAGTTTGAAGGTTGAGAAGTTGAACATGATTAATCTGACTTATCCATTTTCTGAAGACGTGGTGCGGGAGCTCAAGGCGGGCGACGTGGTGAGCGTGAACGGCAGGGTGTGGACCGGACGCGACCGACTGCACAAGCGTTTTGCGGACGGCGGCGCAATCCCCGTCGACATGCGCGGCGGCGCGCTCTACCACTGCGGTCCAGTCGTGGTGCCGGCCATACCCGTCCATCCCGGCGCCGCACCATGGCGCATCGCGGCTGGCGGACCCACCACCAGCATGCGCGAGAATCCCTACGAGGCCGCTTTCATCGAGAAGACAGGCGTGCGTCTAATAATCGGCAAAGGCGGCATGGACGCCACTGTGCTCGCCGCATGCGAACGTTTCGGCGCCGTCTATCTGCAGGCTGTCGGCGGCGCAGCCGCGGTTACGGCCCGCGCAGTGAAGAGCGTGGAGAACGTATACTTCCTGAAGGAGTTCGGCGCCGCAGAGGCATGCTGGGAGCTTGAGGTCGAGGACTTCCAGTGCGTCGTCGCCATGGACGCACACGGCGTCTCGCTCTTCGAAAGCGTTCAGCGGGAATCCCTAGCCCGCTTCAAGTCGCTGATCAAAGCCGTTTGATCGCCATTCCAAATCACAAAAAAATACAATATACCCCATTGACAACCACGCATCAAAAATATACAATATGCGCCCAACTTTCGGAGATGGCCTAAAGGAGCCCTCTCCAAGGCAAGAAAAGAAGGACAAAAATGAAGATAAAGAGCAGCAAAACTGCCACGAAGCCAACCGTTGCGCGCAAGCCCCGCACCACGCGGAAGTGCGCCACCAAGGCCGCCGCAGAAAAGGCCCCCGTGACCAAGGCGGAGGAGCAGAAGGACGCCGAGAAGATCGTCTCTCTTACCTCCAGCTTCGAACCTGGACGCGAGGTGTACGCAGTCGGCACGTTCAACAACTGGCAGCTGTGGGACAAGAGCACGAAGATGACCGACAAAAAGGGCGACGGCGTCTATTCCATCACCATGCGCCTCAAGCCTGGCCGCTACGAGTACAAGTTCTTCCTTGTCACCGGCGGCAAGGGCGACTGGACGGAGGATGTCCAGAACGCGGAGAAGATTCCCAACTCGATGGGCACCTTCAACAGCGTGCTGGTAGTGGAGTGATTCCCGTCAGTTGTTGCGCCAGAAGGCGAGCCAGGCCGCGATGAATTCATCGCGGCTTTTTTCGTTTCCGAACGCCTTCGCCGTGGCCTCGTGCATCGAACGCGTCTCGACGAGCGCCTTCAGGTAGTCGGCGCGCAGCGTCTCGTACGGACGGAAGCGCAGTTTGGGCGCTCCGACCTCGAGAAAGTATGCAATCGACCACGCGATGCGATAGCGCACGAGGATTTCCTCCTGCGAGCCGGCATAGAACTCCTGATAGTCCATTTCGAATATCTCCGGCAGCATCTCTGCAAGCGACGCAGCATATTCGTGCACGTAGGCGGCGTTCTTGGCCTCGCGCTCGAAGACGATGTTGCCCTTGTGGTCGAAGTGGGAATTCTCGAACAGCTCGGCGATGCCCTCGTTGAACCACGGAGAGCTTTCGAACATCGATCCCGCGTAGGCGAGATACTGGTGGAATCCCTCGTGCCAGACAGTGCGCAGAAGCTGCTCGTTGCCAGCTTCCGGATGGTACAGCACCAGCTCGCGCCTTTCCGGACTCCACAGAGCGGAAGTCCACTTCTGATTCGTGCCCACATAGGCAAGGTACTCCTCCTTGCTGCGGAAAACCCGCACGGCGGCGAGAACGTTCGTGGCGGCAAGGGGCGAAGGCACCATGCGGGCGTAGGCGCGGCGCAGACGGGGCAGGTTGTTGGTTATCGAGGCGACGAGCGAGGCGCGTACGCCGGGATCGAGGTCGTCAAGCACCACCACGTCCTCCGCCTCAGTGCATTTCCAGTCGTCGTAGTTCGCAACGCTGGAGCGGAGATCGGCGCGCAGAAGATCGGTTTCGGATGCGTCGGAGTCAGGCGGCGGCAGTGGTTTCGCAAGAGCGCGGCGCGCGCCAAGCGGCGGCACGGATATGCGGTCAAGGAAGTCTTCGTCAAAACGTGCCCGCACGGCCGCCATGTCCTCGCCCGGCAGCGCTGCGAGCACCACCATGAACCATGGCGGCGACTCGAGGCGTTCAGGGCTGCGCGGACGAAACGCATACACGAGAAAGTTTTCGTCCGTCGCGGGATAGCACACGATTCCAGTCATATTCTTGCGCTGCGAGCGCCGCGGGGATGCGGCGCGTCCAATATCCACAGGCGAGATGAACTCAACGGCCTCGTCGCGCTGCTCGCGGTTCTTGGGGTCTATGGGAACCAATGCCTGCAGTTTGGCGAAGTCGCGGCGGGTGCTCGTGGTGCCAGGCGTGTCGTCTGGCGGCTGCGTTGCGAGACGCGCCACGAAAAGCATGCGCCCTTCGGCGTCGCGCCAGCGGCCGCGCACCGTGGCGCAAGTCCAGAGTCCGAACTTGTCGAAACGATCCTCGAGGCGCCGCCCGTCCGTGCTAGTCATCAGGTAAGCCGTGGCACGCGGCATGTCGATCGGAGCCGCAATGGCGCCGACGAGATTCGGCATGTGCAGCCCAAGGTCGGCCCGCCAGACGGGCTCCGTAAAGCGCAGAGCCGCCTCACTCGTCAGGCAGATCGCTACACTTGCTATCAACGCACTGAAACGCATAGGCCATGTTGCTCCCAATTAGGATTATCTTCCAGTTGTACGAAATCCAGATGATGAGGATGGGAATGAGCGCGAAGGAACCATACGCCGCACCGCCCTTTATGAAAATTCCCTGCAGAACCACGCATACCGCCATCCAAAGCTTCAGAATGAGCGCCGTGAGCAGACCGCCCCAGAACGCCGGCCTCCACTTCACCTTGCGGTTCGGCATCACCCAGAAGAGGAAGGCGAAGGCGAGTGTGGTGAAGACAAGCGACACGACAAATGAAGTGAACGACGAATCCAGCACCGCCACAAGCGCGTCACCCGCCCATTTCGTGTACGAGGTGGCTCCCAGCGTGGCGTCAAGAACGCTCTTGACCATGCGCATAAGCGGCAGCGACATCGCGAGCGCAGTGAGGAATGGGAGCACCATCAGAGTTAGCCCGTAGAGGAGAAGACGCTTCCAAAGGCTTCTCCCCTTCTTCACCAGCCATATCTCATTCATTGTAGCCTCAACCTGCCCGAAAGTAGATGTGACTGTGAAAGCCAGCACTGCAAAGCCGATTAGCGCCATCAGGCCGAAGTTGAAGTGCTCTATCTTGTCGTCCACCTGCCCCAGCACCTGGTCGCGCAGCTCGCGCGCCTGCGCGCCGAACTTGCGCCCCGCCTCGTCGTCCTGCTGCGCCACCGGGAGCTTTGCAGTTGCGACGACTGCAGCCACGCCCTTTTCCACTACCGAATCCTCTGAGGCCTTATGCTCGAAGAAGCGCTCTATCATGTTGTCCGTCTGCACCACAAGCTGCTGGCGGGCCCATTCGTACATTCCGCACGGCTTCGTGAGAAGCAGCATCAACATCAATATCGGCACAACGGAAAGAAGCGAAATGAACGTGAGCCCAGCGGCATGCAGACCGATGCGGTGTTCCACGAAACCCTTCGACAGCACTCCCAGAAAGCGCAGCGTGTTGATTCGCCATCTGCGAAATCCTCCGCAGTTCTCGAGATCCTCCTCCCACAAGCCGTCGCCCAGATATTCGCGCGTACGGTCATAACGATCCTTCAGCTGCTTGACACGGGCCCCTAGAAAGGCCTTTATGCGGACGATGCCGCCTGTCTTTCTGCTTTCGTTCGCCATTTGCCGCCCTTAGTGGATGTTGCCGCGTGAGGGATGCGACTTCTTCTTCTTGTCGTCGAGTTTCAGGAAGGTCGCAAACTTCAGAGCCTCGGCGGGTATCTCTGCGCCAGTCGTATCCGGCATCTCCGCGATTGGCGGCGGAGGTGCCTCAAGATGCTGATGCGCGCGCGGCTTCGGGTTCACAAGCCTGCGCAGCTCG
>JAFUDL010000383.1 GCA_017459225.1 Kiritimatiellia bacterium | reverse complement strand
TGCGCCTGGCTCGCGAAGGGCGACCGCGCGCTGCGCGTGGTGAACGGGCATCCTGCGCATGGCGACGCGGAGTTCCTGTTCCGCGTGTACGACGCGGTTGGCGTGGCAGACTGGCAGGAGCTTGGATTCAAGACGGCCTGGGCCCGCCTGCGCGACCGCTTCTACGATCCCGAATGCCACGGCGCGAACTGGAAGGCGATGAAGGGGCGCTATCTCGCGGCGGCGCGCAACGCCACGAGCTATGCCACGTTCCGCGGGGTGGTGGAGATGATGCTGGGCGAGCTAGACGCATCGCATCTGGGGCTGCGCCCCTCGCTCGACAGCATGCGCGAGTGGAGTCCATCTCCTGCGCGCGCTGGCGGCTGGCAGATGCGCACCGTCCATCTCGGCCTGCGGTTCGACCCGTCGTGGAAGGGGAAGGGATGGAAGGTGCGCGACGTCGTGAAGGGCGGGCCTGCGTATCTTTCTAGCTTCGACTTCCGCGCGGGCGACGTGGTGCTGGCGGTGGACGGAGTGAGGGTGAATCCAGGCGACGATCCAACGATCGCGCTGAACGGACCTGCCGGACGCGAGGTGACGCTCACGATGGCCCCTCGCCCCTCGAAGAAGAAGTCGGACGCCAAGGAAATTCAGGTGCGACTGAAGACGACGTCGTATGACGACGCGCGCGCGAAGGTGGGCGCCCAGAAGTTGCAGGCCGTGCGCGAATACGTGCACAAGAAGACAGGCGGCAAGCTGGGGTATCTCAACATTGACGCGATGGACATGACGAGCTTCTGGCTGTTCCAGAAGGAGATGTTCAGCGAGGGCTACGGCAGGGACGGCCTCATCATCGACGTGCGCGACAACGGCGGCGGAAGCACGGCCGACAAGGTTCTCGCCATACTCGTGGGCGCGAACCATGCGCTTGTGCACACGAGGGGATACGAGGATTCCAAGACGGGGTATCCGCTCTACCGCTGGGAGCGTCCGCTCTGGTACCGTCCGATCGTTGTGATGTGCAACGAAGACTCGGCGTCGAACGCGGAGATCCTCACGCACGCGGTGAAGTCCCTGAAGCGTGGACGCGTGGTCGGAATGCCCACAGGCGGCAATGTGATAAGCACGTGGTCGCGTTCGCTGCTCGACTTTGGCGTGTTGCGCGATCCGCACCGCGGGTGGTATACGCCCGACGGGAAGGACATGGAGTGGAACGGCGCGGTGCCGGACATCATCGTGAAGAACTCCCCGGCCGATCTCGTGCGCGGCGTAGACGCGCAGCTCGAAGCGGCGATAAAGGCGCTTTCCGAGGATGTGGAGAAGGCGAAGAAGTCCTCTCCTCCCGTGGCCTGCCGCCCCGTGCGCTGACGTCGGCACGGGAGGCGCCATCTGCCATGAGTAGCAGGATACGACTTGACTCGCTTCTCTTCGCGCGGGGGCTTGCGCCCTCGCGCACTGCGGCGCAGGCGCTCGTTCTCGCTGGCAAGGTGCGGGTGGATGGACGCGTTGAGACGAAGTGCGGGCGCGCCGTCGCAGAGGATGCGGCCGTAGAGGTGGAGGCGCCGCAGCGGTTCGTCTCGCGCGGCGGCGAGAAGCTCGAGGGTGCGTTCGAGAAGTTTCCGGGCTGGACGGTGGAGGGGCTTGTGTGCCTCGACGTTGGCAGCTCCACAGGCGGCTTCACAGACTGCATGCTCCAGCACGGCGCCGCGCGCGTGATGGCGGTGGACGTGGGCACGAACCAGCTCGCGTACAAGCTAAGGTCCGATCCGCGCGTGTGGGTGCGCGAGAACTTCAACGCCCGCTACCTCACCGTTGCCGACATTCCGGAGCGTCCAGCGCGCGCCGTGACGGACGTGAGCTTCATCTCTCTGCGCCTCATCCTGCCCACGATGGCGGAGGTGCTTCTGCCGGGCGGCGAGATCGTTTCGCTCGTAAAGCCGCAGTTCGAGGCTGGACGCGGCGAGGCGCCCGGCGGGGTGGTGACGGACCCCACGGTGCGCGAAAGGGCTCTTGCCGGAATCCTCGACTTCGGCCGCGGCGAGCTTGGCCTCGAACTGCTCGGCGTCGAGGAGTCGCCCATACGCGGACGCGAGAAGGGCAACATCGAGTACCTCGCCTGGTGGCGCAAGCCCGAGGAGGCTCGGCCGTGAACGAAGGCTCGTTCTTCCAGGATCTCGCCGTGCTGATGGCGGCGGTCGGACTCGTCTCGGCGCTATTCGCCCGCCTCAAGTGGCCGAAGGTGATCGGCTACCTTCTCGCGGGCGTGCTGATGGGCGAGCACACATGGGGCGGATCGTTCCTTGTTGACCCGAAGAGCATCAACGCCATCGGCCAGCTCGGGATAGTGTTTCTCATGTTCTCGCTCGGCCTTGAATTCAGCGCCGACGACATGAAGAAGACGCGCCATGTGACGATGCCGACTGCTCTCTTCGACACCGTGATGATGATATGGCTGGGGTATACCGTGGGGCAGAGAGTGCTGGGATGGAACAGCGTTCAGTCGCTCTTCCTCGGCGCGGCAGTGTGCGACTCCGCGACGACTCTTCTTGCGAAGACGATCGAGGAGATGAAGTGGCGCGCGCGTCCGTTCGTGCGCTTCATCTTCGGCACCACGATATTCGAGGACATCCTCTGCGTGGGCGTGATCGCGCTCGTGACGGGCGTGGCGCGGGGGAAGGGGATGAGCGCGGGCGCGGTGGGGCTGTCGCTCGGAGGGCTGCTCGTCTTTTTCATCGGCGTCGTCGTGTTCGGGCTTCTCTTGGTGCCGCGCATACTCGACCGCGTGGGGCGGATGAAGGACGACGAGGCGCTTCTCCTTGCGCTCCTCGGCTGCTGCTTCTTCGTGAGCTACGTCGCATACCGTCTCGACTACTCGCTTGCGATGGGTGCCTTCCTCATGGGAGTTCTCGGCGCCTCGAGCGACGTGCGCCAGCGCCTCAACGAACTCGCCGCTCCGCTCCGGAACATGTTCGCGGCCGTGTTCTTCGTGACGATCGGACTTCTCGTGGATCCAATGGCCTGCCTGCGCAATCTGCCGGCGATACTGGGCATCACGCTGCTTGTTCTGCTCGGCAAGGGGTTCAACTGCTTCTTCATGTCGCTCGCAACGGGGCAGAAGGTGAAGGACGCTGTGCAGACGGGGTTCGGTCTCGCGCAGATAGGCGAGTTCGCGTTCATGGTGGCGCTGATGTACATGACGCAGACTGGCGACTCCGCAAGCCCGATGTACCAGATCGTCGTCGGCGCGTCGCTCATCACAACGGTCCTCAATCCCGTGATGCTGCGCATCTCGGACCCCGTCGGCGACTGGTGCGAGGCGCACATGCCGGAGCGCATGCGCGGGTGGCTTGCGGCGTACGGCGACTGGCTGCAGCGCTTCCGTTCGGCGCGCGTTCCCACATCCCTCCAGAAGCATCTGCGAAGCCGCGTGGTGTGGCTTGCGGTGCTGGCGGCCCTGAACCTCTGCGTGGCAATCGCGGCTGCGATGCTCTCGCGGCTCGACTACACGCCGTTCTCGGTCTTCTTCGATGCGCACAAGACGTTCTTCTTCTGCCTCGCGGCGAACCTCTTCTGCGTGTCGCTCTTCGCGCCCGCGTTCGGCCTTGCTCGCGCTCTCGGGCGCGACATCTCGGCCGTGCTCACGGGCACTCGCCAGCCGCGCAAGTGGAAGGCCGCCGTGCACGTGGTCGTGGAGTGGTTCACGCTTGCTCTTGTGATGACGCTCGCATTCGCGGAGCTCGTGATGCTCAACGTGAACCTCCAGCCGCCTGAGATCCCCGCGCGCATCGCGATATGGGTGCTTCTCGTCGGTGCGGGCGTGTTCGGCTGGAAGCGCTTCCGCCAGGCGGGGCGTGCCGCCGGATACCGCTTCAACATGGCGCTGCGCGCGGAGAAGCGCAGGTCGCGCTTCGGGAAGGAGGCGTACCGCGACAAGGCGATCACGCTCACCGTGCCGAGCGACTACTTCGTGCACGTGATCGTGGGCGCGAACTCGCCCGCGGCGGGCGAGACGATCAAGTCGCTCGACATCCGCGCGAAGACGGGCGCGAGCGTGGTGGCGGTAGTGCGCGGCCAGGACCGCTTCCGCAATCCCGGCCCCACATGGCAGTTCGAGCCCGGCGACGAGGTGCACGTGATCGGCGACCCTCCGCAGATTGCCGCCTGCCGCGCCCTTTTCAGTCCCGCCGGGTAGAGAAGGCGCCTGTCGACAAGATGTTCACAAGCCTGTAGACAAGCCGTTCACAACAGTTGACAACCCGATCTCCGCCGCACTCGCCCAAGTGTGGTATACTTTTCCCGTCAACGAATCAACGACAGCGACGAAAAATAAATGGCAACTGAACTAAGAACACTTCCACACAGCGCGGAGGCGGAGCGCGGCATAATCGGCTCCATCCTGCTGGACACGCATTTCGGCGACGACGCGCGCGTCTTGGACCTATGCCAGACGCGCGGACTTGTGGCGGACTCCTTCTACGAGCCGCGCTACCGCATACTCTACGACACTTTCCGCGAGATGAGCGCGGCTTCCGCCCCTATCGACGCAGTGACCCTCGTGGATCGCCTGCGCGCCACCGGACGCCTCGACCAGGTGGGCGGCGTGGCCACGATCCAGGCGCTTGTGGACTCCACGCCCACAAGCGCGCACGCCGAATACTACATCGACATCGTCCGCCAGAAGCACCTTCTGCGCACGCTCATCCAGCGTGCCCGCGAAACCGAGGCCCGCTGCTTCGACGACGCGCAGAGCGCCAATGCGGACATTCTCCTCGGCGAGGTGGAGAAGAGCTTCCTCGAGATCGGCGGCGCCGCCTCGGAACGGCTCGACTGGCGCACCGCCGTGGAGAACACCCTGCGCGCGATGGACCGCCTCTTCGACGAGGGCGGCGGCCACTTCGACGGACTCTCCACCGGCTTCAAGTATCTCGACGAGAAGCTCATGGGCCTGAAGCCCGCGGACATGATAGTGATCGCGGCCCGCCCCTCCGTGGGCAAGACCTCGCTCGCCATGAACATAGCGGAATGCGTGGCCCTCGGCCAGGACATCAACGGCATGCCCACGAAGTGCGACGGCGGCAAGAAGCATCCCGTGCTGATGTTCTCGCTCGAAATGAGCACCGAGGCGCTCGCCAAGCGAATGCTCGCCGGGCGCGCGCAGGTGGATACGTGGCGCCTTCAGCGCGGCCTCATGTACAAGGACGAGCGCATCAACGCGAGCGCCCGGCTGATGTCCGCCGCAGGCGCCCTGCGCGAGGCCCCCATCTACATCGACGACACGAGCGCCATCGACGTGGCCGACATGCGCGCGCGCGCCCGCCGCATGAAGCGCATGCACAACATCGAGCTCATCGTGATCGACTACCTGCAGCTGGCCAACTGCCGCGAATTCGCCAAGCAGGGCCGACAGCTCGAGACGAGCCGCATCTCCGGCCAGATAAAGGCCATGGCAAAGGAGCTCAATGTTCCCGTGATCGTCCTCTCCCAGCTCTCGCGCGCGAACGAGAAGGACGGCGACAAGGACGAGATTCCGAAGCTCTCGCACCTGCGCGACTCCGGTGCAATCGAGCAGGATGCCGACGTCGTGCTGCTCCTTCGCCGCCCCTGCCGCACCAAGACTGCAAAGTGGCATGAGAACAAACTGCTCGCGATCGTAGACGTTGCCAAGCACCGCAACGGCGAAACCGGCGAGGTGGACCTCAACTTCTACAGCGAAGGCACCCGCTTCGGCGACAGGCCGCAGAACCAGCGTGACGTCACTAGCGACGACGAAGCTACTGCCGAGGCCGATGCCGCGACGGCAGAGGAAGTGCAGGAGCTTCCTCCCGAGGTCGCATCGCAGTCCGGCCTTGGCGCGCCTGTGCAGTTCGAACAGGAGGTCATGCTCTGAGCCGCTCCGCCGTAGCTCTACTCGCCGTCACCGCGGCCGTTCTCGCCTGTTCGCTTCAGGCGGGCGTGGTGAATCCTGCGCTTAATCCCGTGCGCGAGCTGCCTGCGCCGAGCCACGCTCCGGTTGCGCTTGTGGAAGGGGGAAGGCCGGTCTTCACGATAGTGTGGGATTCCCGCGCCGAGGCCGCGGCGCCGCTCGCCACGGAGCATCGTCCGGTGCGCGAGGCAGTTCGCACGCTAAGGCGCGAGTTCTACTTCTGCACAGGACAGTACGCGGCGGTGGCCGACGTGCGCGAGCGTGAGAAGTACGCATCGGGTCCTCTGCTGCTTGTAGGGCCGAGCGCGCTCACGGAGAAGCTTGGAATAAACCCGCGCAGCCTGCCGCCGGAGGGCTTCGTGGTGACCACGTTCTCAAACGGTGTGGCAATAGTTGGCAACGACTCTTCCACCGACCCCGCCTTTCCGCGCGCCACTCCTCTTCTGCGCCTCGGCCCAAGGCGCGCGACGCTATGGGGCGCGTATGATTTTCTCGAGCGCTTCCTTGGATGCAGGTACTACTACCCGGGGCCGGACGGTTGTGTGCATCCGCGCTGCGCCGCGCTCGCCATTGAGCCGTGCGCCTACACGGATTCCCCGCGTTTCAAGAACCGCCGCGACGCGCCGCGCGAGCTGGAGGTCGTTTCGCGCACGGTGGAGCGCAGCCTCGTTGGGGCGCATGTGGCGAACTACCTCGCCGCGTCGCGCGCCGCGTTCACCGAGCCTTTCTCGTCGATGCACTCGCCAATGCCCGATCTGTGGTCCGCTGCCAACTCGAATCTGATCGAAAGGGCGTTCATGCGCA
>JAFUDL010000382.1 GCA_017459225.1 Kiritimatiellia bacterium | reverse complement strand
GCGGGAACTACTCTACAAATCGGAGAATGGATACATGGTCTACGACAGGCTTTTCGGTATATGGCTGAGGCGAGATATGGTTAGTCATCACTCAAAAATAACTTGAACGCTCCATCGAGCCAGTTGCAAAACCTGCTTTTTAGTTTCACGCAAAGTCCGCTAAGTTCGCAAAGTCATCCATGAAACAGAACTTCGCGTACTTTGCGAACTTGGCGTGAGATGTTTTTGGAGGTTTTGCAATTACCTCCATCGAGTACTGTTCACAAATCTTCATTGCCAACATTGTTCACAAATCACAAATATCAATTGCAGAGTAGTATGCCACATTTTGCCGATGGTATCATCGGCAGACTTCGCGAAGAACTTTGCGGAAGTTCTCCTTAGTGCGCGGCATGGTGGGTTTCAGCGTCTCAAGCGGTTTCGCCTTCGCGGCCTTGCGGATCGCCGTGAATCGAGGATGTACGGAGAAACCGGCCTTGCGGTCGCCAGATTTCACGGCCTTGGCAATCCGTTCCGCCAGCTCTGCCATCGCTGGCGCGACAACGTACCGGATCGCCTCGTACTGGTGGCTCAGGCAGTACTGGTTGACGGCGTTCTCGAAGAGCGTCTTGGTGAAATCGGGATTCTGTATTTTCTCGATCGCGTCAAGCCGCTGGTACGACTCCCAGAGCGAGTAGTCCGTGTGCAGCTCCAGTACATCGGCAAGGCGATCGAAGAGCGTAGCCAGCTCACGTGCGCGAATAACAACGGCATCTTGCTGTTGTACGCTTGCTGTTTTCCCGTCCCTCCACGCGGCGATGGCAGAACCCAGCTCGTCAATCTTCAGAACGATGAGCCTGTCAAGCACCATACGCACAATGTCGATCGTGTCGCGCCGGACAAACTCATCGTCCCACGATGCATCCTCTAGACGCCGCAGCGCCGCCATCGCCTTTGCGACGGGCGGTCCCCACTGCGCCGGACGCTTCGCGTAGCCCTTCTTCAGGATGCCGTGATAGATCAGGTGCTGGGCGCAGTTGAGATTATATTCCGAATACTCGTCCCAACGACGCAGCGCGGAGGCGTCCAGTACGTCCGCCCAGACGGACTTCATCAACTCTGCGTTCTTTCCGTAGCGCCCCCTGCAGAAGGCGTCCAACACCTCTCCGTGCGGAATCGGCTTGTCCGCCCAGGCGTTGGCGGTGAAAAAGTCGAGGAATAGCGTATCCGTATGGGCCGACTCAGGCCAGTGTATCCAGCCTACGCACATGGGATCGTTCTGCACGAGCCGCTGGCGTTTTTCAATGAACGGGTAGTCGGCGCGCGCGTCAAGCGCCGACTCGAACGCGAGGAAGGTGGAGTAGGTGTAGGGGAACTTCCCGATTACGTCCCAGTCGACGAAGGTGGTCCACCTGCCATCCTGGTAGTCCGCCTCGTAGTCCCACAGGATCACGCGGTTCTTGTCGAGCGTCGGCAGGAATGCACGGACGTCCGCAGCCTTCCAGCCGCCGAAGAAGTCCCAGCCCGAAAGCAGCAGTTTCGCGTCGGGGTAGTCACGTTGCGCACGCGCGAAAAACTTGTTCAGCGCTTCGATCTTGAGATCAAAGTTCTTCTTGCGCTCCTTGTAGCAATTGCGCTCGCTCAGTCCGATGGTGTGGAGAAGCTGCGGTTTCGGCGCGCCCGAGCCATACTGCTCGACGGCCGTCGTCGTCAGTTTCCAGTACGCATCCACCCACTTGTCGTAGCGGATGTCCCAGACGAGTCCGTTGCGTCCTGCCGCCGAACCGCTTGCCTGCGGAAGGAACTGCGGGTTCTTGTTCGCGAGCCAGTCTTCGGGCGTGCGCGAATACCAGTGCGTCATCGTGCCGAAGTCCTCCGGCGCAAGGAGTCCGCGGTCGAATCCGTACTTCTGGATTCTGCGGCGCAGCTCGCCGCGGTACTGGAGGCTCCAGAAGAGCGTGCGGTCGTTGTAGCTGGTGGTCGCGCCGGGGAGCCGCTTCGTTGGATCGGGATATTTGCACGCCTCCGGAAACGCGCGCTGGAAGAGGTCGTCCTGCCCGATGCGCAGCATGAACACGTTGAGGCGCTTCTTGAGTATCCAGTCGATCTCGCGCTTCCAGTCCTCGGGGCCCCAGTGCTCCGCCTGGAAGCGCGTAAGGCCTCGATGCGCGAAGTAGCGGATGGCGCGGTACTCGAAGTGCGCCTCCTCGTGGACGTCTAGGTTCGAGAGGTCGATCGTGTCGCGCTTCGGCACCACGTCGCCGTCCCAGAACCAGCGGCAGCCGCCGCGTCGCTCGAGGAGGTCGTAGAGGCCGTACCACACGCTGCGCAGATTCGAGCCGGTGATTACTACAGATTCGCCGGATGTAATCCGATACGCGTCCTTGCCGGTCTTCGACACCTTCGGATCGATGGCGAAGCGCACCGCGTTCGCGGGCGCGTCTCTGCCAGTTATCATGCAGTGGTATTTCGCAAACTCCGCGCGATGCAGCGCAAACTGATCTGGAGCGTCCGCCCAAGATACAGAAGTGGCAAGCAGCACCGCACAGAATACGTTTATTTTCATTGACTTCCTCTACTTGAAAAACGCCTCGACGGGAATCAGACTGCTGAAATATCCATCCGCCGGGACACGTTTGGACAATCGTCCGTCATAGACAAGAACCGCGCGCACGGACATTCCCTTTCGCTTGCGCAGGGCATCCACCTTCGCCGCTACCTCCTCGACGACGCTCTCGCCTATTTCGCCTTTCCGCTTGATTTCAACTACATACATCGCGCGGCGCGTCTGCAGTAGAAGATCAATCTGCACGCCTCTTCTGCCTTCTTTCTCCCGCCGCAGGTAGGGTGCTGCCGAAACAAGCAACGTGGAGTCCAACCCCATGAGCGGCAGCAACGCGGCGAGATTCGCTATCACAAGGCATTCAAACTGCAGTCCCATGACAGCGTTCCATCCGGGCAACTGTTCAAGCGACGAAAAGCGAAATGTTCCGTTTCTGATCAACTCGCGTTCTCGCTTCATGTACTTCAGGTAAAAACGCGTGTAGTTGTCGCAGATCCTGTATCGGCAAAGATTCGAGACCTTGCCATTGTCGGGATTGACCCCCGCGTCCTTCGCCACAAAACCCGCCTCCTCCAGAACGGACAGGTTTTCGGAAACATGTCCGTTGTAATCAAGCCCGATCCGCTCGGCGATCTCGCACCCGGTCAACGAAGACTCCGACAATGCCTCCAGCATCTTGCGGCGCGTCGCAAGGTTTTCCTCGACCACATCGTCGAAGATCGCGTCAAACTCGTCCAGCAAAATTCCGGTCGGGGAGAAACACAGTTTTCTGATGTTCTCGTCAGCGCTGTCAGAAGGATTGATCAACCTAAGATACTCGGGTATTCCGCCGACAACGGAAAGAATGTCAATAATCTCCCGCTTATCGACAAGTCCCGCCTTCGCGCCCCAGAAGCCAAGGCAATCGCGTATCGGCAGCTCCTTCAGGACGAGATTCAGCGAAATCCGTCCCACGAATGCCTTACTGCGCAGAATGTTCTTCGCAATCCAGGCAGAGACGCTACCGCACAAGACGAAAATCTTACGCTCATGCTTCGAGAAGCGATTGTCCCATGCGTATTTCAGCTCACCTGGAAACGAGGGGTCGTACTTGCCCATCCAGGATATCTCATCGAGAAGAACTACCGCTTTCGCCCTCTTCGGGAGAGACTTGTCAAGAAGCGCAAACGCATCGAACCAATTCCTGGGAACCTCCGAAGAGGTGCCGCACTGCTCGTTGAGCTGACGCGAGAACGCCTCAAGCTGCGTTTCGTTATCCACATTCTCGCCGGGGGCAATACCCTCGAGCTTGATGAAGCGCACCTTTGATTGGCGGGCGAATTCCTCGACAAGCGAACTCTTGCCCACGCGACGTCGCCCACGGCAAACCGCAAGTGACGAGCCTGGCAAAGCCCACAACCTCTCAAAAGCGTGTATCTCTTCTTTGCGACCAAAAAACACTCTTCGCGCTCCTATTTTCGGAAAACACGGTCATTATTGCATAAATATTCTGTCTTGTCAATAGGCGCAAGGGCATAAAAATGCATACCATATATTTCTATGCCCCTCGTGATAGAAGATGTCCATTGAATCATTTATCTCCGCTACAAAGAAGATCTGTCCAGTCGTAGTCGAGAAGCGCGCCGTTGACGACGTACGCGAACGGGATGAACGTCCCCTTCCGCACGGAGTCCGCCCAGCTCGGCGGCGTATGGCAGCAATAGATGCTCGCGAAGAGGTCGCTCCGCGCGGCGTAGGCGTGGGCCGATGCGATCACTGCGTTGCCGTGGGCGACGATTTCCGTCTTGAGCCCCAGGCAGCGCATCTGCGCGTCGGCAAGCGCGATCATTTCGCTCCGCGAACAGTCCTCCATGTAGAACTCGGGCCGTGCGTCGGGCGTGGCCGTTTCAACCTTCACGTTCTCGAAGCGGATGTCATCCGCGTGGCGCACGTAGAAACCGTAGGCGGGAAGCGCCATCCGGTTGAACATGAACGCCTCTGGATATGCGCAGTCCTTCTCTGGCACAACGTCCGACGCCTCCTTCGGCGTTCCGCCGCCAGGAGCGACAAGCGAAATGTTGCGCAGGGTGATGTTGCTTGGACGGCGCGCGGGCATTCCGTCGCGC
>JAFUDL010000381.1 GCA_017459225.1 Kiritimatiellia bacterium | reverse complement strand
GTTGAGGGCAACAGCGCGCTTGGCGGAAACGGCGGCGGACTCTACAACAGCTCTGCCGTCAACTGCACGGTAGTCGGGAACTCCGCCACAGGAAACGGCGGCGGCACGTTTGCCGATGCGACGGGAGTTGAGAACGTCAACTGCATTGTCTCCGGAAATACCGCGACGCAGGAGCCTAACATCTCGAGCATGGTCACGAAGCGCAGCTGCTTCACGGGCGATCCGTCCTTCGTTGACGCGGCGAACGGTGACTTCCGTCTCAAGGGCTCGTCGCCGTGCATCGACATGGGCAACAACAGGTACGTCTCGGGCGAGACGGACATCCGCGGCAACGCGCGTATCCAGAATGACATCGTCGATATCGGCGCGTACGAGTTCACGCTTCCGACGGAGCTGGGCAACGTGCCGGTGGATGGTACGGAAGCGGCGGTGCCGGTCGAATGGCTCGGCGCGTACGGGTATGTGGACGAAGATTCGACGCACGAATCGCTGCAGCCTGTAATGGTGGAAGTCGGAGACAACGGGATTCCGCTCTGGGAATCGTGGGTCGCAGGATTTGATCCCCTGAATCCCGATTCGCAGCTGCTGGCCGACATCCGGGTCGTGGGCGATGATGTTAAAGTCTCATGGACACCTGACCTCTCGAACGCCGAGCCGAAGCGCCACTACACGGTGATGGGCAAGACGAACTTGACCGATACGGCGTGGGTGATTCCAGTGAACGAAGCGCATCGCTTCTTCAAGGTGAAGGTCACGATTGGCGAGCCAGGGCGCGCCAAGGACGTCGCGGCGACGGCGGGGACCTCCGCCGACGAAGTGACTCTCTCATGGAGTGCAGCGGACTGGGCGATCGAGTACAATGTCTATCGCGCGACAGTTGACGACTTCAGCAGGGCGACACTGCTTGCGACAGTTGACGGCACCGGATTCGTAGATGACACGGCAGTTCCCGGCACGCTGTACTACTACTGGATCGTCTCGGTGGCGAATGGCGGCGAATGGATGGCGAGCGAAGGCGCGACGGGGTACCGCAAGATCGGCGTGCCGAGGGGCGTGACGGCGTCCGACGGCACGTTCGTGGACTGGATCACGGTGACATGGAACGCGGTCGATGGGGCGGTTTCGTATCGCGTCCTCCGCGCGACGACGGATTCGCTGGAGGATGCCGTCGAGGTAGGAACTTCGTCCGGCACGAGCTGGATGGACATGGGAGCGACGAGCGGCGTCGTTTACCGCTACTGGGTTGTCGCGGTGGGCGCGGGCGTCTCGAGCGGGACTTCGGCGTCCGATGAGGGCTATCTGCGCCTCTCGGCTCCGGAGAACGTGACGGCCACTAACGGCAGTTTCGTCGACCGTGTGGATGTGGCGTGGGATTCCTCGCCGGCGGCCAACTATTATCGCGTCTTCCGCAGCACATCGGCAAGCGGCTCGAAGACGGCGGTCAGCGAGTGGCAGCCGGAACTGACCTATTCCGATGCGACAGCTGAGCCGGGCGTGACCTACTACTACTTCGTCGCGGCGGCGCTGGACGACACGGGGTTGAACGCGAGCGGCTACAGCGCGGGCGCGGTCGGCGGTCTCAGGCTTGGCGCACCGACAGTGTATGCAACGGATGGAACATCGGCGACGGGCGTGACGGTTTCGTGGAACGCGACGCCCGGCGCGGAGAGCTACACGGTCTACCGCGGAACGACGAGCGATCCTGAGGCGGCCGAGGTTATGACGTCCGTCTCGTCTGTCTCGTTCGAGGACACGGCCGCCGAGCCGGGAACGCTCTACTACTACTGGGTAGTGGCGTCGAATTCGATCTCCACGAGCGAGAAGAGTGTGGGCGAAACCGGTTTCCGCTCGATGGCCGCGCCGACGGGCGTCAGTGCAACGACCACTTCGGGTGCAGCCGCTGTGACGATCACGTGGACTCCGGTCGAAGGCGCGCTCTTCTACCGCGTCTATCGCGGCACGCGGACCGGCGGTGACTATGCAGTCGAGATCGACACCACCATGGGAACGACCTATGCTGACGAAGGCGGTGCGGCCAACAGGACCTACTACTATTCGGTGAAGGCAGTTGGCGCCTCCTGCGAGAGCGACTTCAGCGCATTCGCAGCCGGCAGCCGTTAGGCAGAATTATCAAACACGGACTTTCACCCGCGCTGACGGGCTGAATGTTTTCGACTGAGGGAACGTTCATGCTCGACGGAGTGCGTTACCCGCGTGTTTCATTCCGCCGCTTGCACATTAGGCGGGATGTGATTGACACAACTTCCTTTGAAATGGTAAAATATTGTTAGGCTTTAGGAAGGCGTTTCTTAAGGCAGTGGTTGGACAATCCGGAAAAGGAGTTGGCAAATGCAGTCTAGAACGGCGATTGGAATCGCGGTCGCGCTTGCGGCCGGGGTGTGTTCGGCGGCCACGTACATGTGGACAGGCGGCGCGGGAGACGGCAAGTTCTCGAGTCCCGCGAACTGGGGCGGCGAGCCTACGGCGTTCACCGCCGAAGACACATGCGTATTTGTGAACACGGCTGCGCTTGACGTGACGGTGGACGAGCCGGTGACGGTGGGCACGATAACGTTCTCCGGATTTGGTGCGCTCACGGTGGGCGGCGAGGCCACGCTCACGGTGACGAGGATGACGAACGTGTACAGCCAGCAGCCGATGTTCAACTGCCCGGTCGCGTTCTCCGCCGGGTATCTCGTTGACTTCGCGACGGAGGGCGTGAACTTCGCGGGCGGCGTCACTGCGTCCGGCCCGTCGGCGTCTCTTCCCGACACCGCTATCACGCACACGCTTCTCGGCGAGTTCCACTTCACCGCCGACTGGGTGAATGACGTGAAGCTCGCCTATCCATACGTCGTCCCCTCAGGCTCCAAGCTCTACGGCAGGCAGCTAAGCGGCACCACCACCGATGGAACCACCGACACAAATCCCAGCGGTCTGGCGCTCGTGATCGAGGATGGCGGCTACGCCGAGTTCGACAAAGTCATTTCCATGAACAACTTTCTGCGCGTGTCGGTGCGCGGACGGCTGAAGCTCAACGACGTCTACCAGGTGGGCGTAAACGACGGAAGGGTGAACGTGAACTCCCACGTCGGCTTCGACGGCGACGAGCAGTCCGGCGGCGTGATCGAAACGGGCGGCATTCACAAGTACAGCCAGGGCAACTGCTACGTGAAAGTGCCCACGCTCTACGTCGGCGCGCAGGGCCTTGGAGCGAAGATACAGGACTACACCCTCCACATGGACGGATGCGACAAGACCGTCTACGCCACAGCCGACTTCGAGATCATGGGCCCGTTCAACAGCGGCAGTCCGTCCGACTGGGGCCTCACGCTCGACAAGGCGATGACTCTCGACACGCAGGGTCACACCGTCACATGGACAGGCGGCGCGCGTGGCTCGGGCGCGCTCACAAAGACGGGCGCGGGCACTCTTGTGATGAAGCCGCACGGATGCAACTTCACCGGGGCGGTCACTGTTTCCGGCGGCACTCTGAAGATCGGCGGCCAGGGCGGAGTAGGAAGCTCGCCGATCACCGTGGCCTCCGGTGCGACTCTTGAGTTCGACAATCCCGACAAGACCGTGATATCGAACTCCGTGACGCTTGAAGACGGATCAACGCTCGCCTTCAACATCACGGGGGGCCTCCTGCAGGGACGGCCTTCGGTGATCACGCCGCCAGCCTCCGGCACGGTGGCCATCGCCGTGACGGGCGATCTGGGCGTCATCGGCACGAAGTATCCTCTCACCTCCGGTGCCGCGATTTCGCAGGAGGACTTCGCGCGCTTCTCGCTTCAGGGGCGCAATGACCTTGAGATGAGCCTTTCGGATGCAGGCGACATCGAGCTGACGGTGCTGGATTCCGCTGCCGTTGTGGACACATTTGCCTACGCCGCTGCCGATGCCACCGAGGCGGTGTGGTCGTACGACGTCGCGTCATGGATCAAGAAAGACTCTCTGGTCAAGGAAGTGTTCGGATCGGGCGGAAACGCGGTATTCACAGGCGATATTCCCGCGGCGACGGCGTCCGTCACGGTGCCGGGCGAGGTCGTGGCGAACGACGTGGTGATCGAGACGCCGTCGGACCTCACGCTTATGGGGTCTGGTACCGTCGTGGGCGCAGGCACGGTCTCCAAGACAGGCGCAGGCACCCTCACTCTGAACGGCGCGAACTTCGACGCGCAGAACTTCGTGTTCTCCGCGGGCAAGGTGGTGCTTGGCCCAAGCGCGGGCGCGCGTTCGCTCGGCACGGACAGCGGATCCGCCGGCGGCAAGGTGTCCATTCTCGACGGCGCGCAGTTCAACGTCAACTACATGGGCGAAGGCACCACGGAGGGCGGGAACAACGTCGCGCGTGCGGAGATAACGCAGCTCAAGACTTTCGTCATCGCGGGCGAGGGACCGGACGGACGCGGCGCGCTCGTGAGCGATTCGCTAGATGGCCGCGAGACGCACACGGTGTGGAACTCGGCGATGCGCCGGGTGGAGCTCTCTGGCGACGCAACGGTAGGCGGCGTGGACCGGCTTGACATACGCACGCGTACAGGCACGGCGGCAACGTCCACGCCTGGAATCTACGGGTCAGACAAGAATCTCACGGTGAAGCACACGGGGATCTTTGGCGTCGTCAAGGTGCCGATGGACGTGAATTCAGTGCTGGTGACTGACGGCGGCATATTCCGTCCTGAAGAAGTACCCGAGGCGAGTGTCTCCATTCCCGGCGGCATCACGCTCGACAACGGCACGCTCCACGTCTACAACATGACGTATCCCGCCATGGTCGATGTGCGCACAGTCGAAGGATCGGTTGGCACGATCAACGCCGAAAGCGCCACCTCGACGATCAAGGGGGTGCTGGACGTGGCCGCCAACAGCGAGCTCGACCTCGGCGGCGAGTCCACCGACTGCTACGCGGGCGGCGTGACGAACAACGGCGCGGTGGTTGTGAAGGCCGGCAGGCACGTAGTCTCGGGCGGCGATCTTGCCGGCAATGGCACGTGGACGCAGACAAGCGGCTATCTGCATTTCGGCGGCGGCTGCACCATGGACGGACCGAAGACCGTTGATATCTCGGGCGGCGACGGATTGTTCATGTACGGCTGGAGCGGATCGGCATACGGGAAGCTGAACCAGAAGGTGACGGTGGAGAACAGCACGGCCACAGGAGCGGTCGGCTTCGACCTCGGTGCATCCGCAACAATCACCGCCAACGACATTGAAGTGAACGGCGATGTGAAGACGCTGCGTCTGAGAAACCGCAACGATCCTTCCGTGGTGGGCTGCATAGAAGGCCTTGAGCTGTCGGTCGTCAACGACGGATTCCGCGTTGGCACGGACGGCCTGCCGGCGAACTACGTGCTGGGCGCGGGCACGCACATCACGGCCGTCAACATGTGGATAGGAAACAGCGTGGACAGTCCGTACTCCATCCTCACTCTCGCGGAAGGCTCCCTGCTCGAAGTGGTCACCACATGCGACATCGGCGACCGAGAGGGCAACGGCACGCAATACGACTACCGACTCGTTGTGGACGGCGGCACGCTCAGGCAGACAGGCACGAAGCGGCTGAAGCTCGGCTACAGGTCGAATGCGGCATACGTGGACTTCAAAAGCGGCGTGATGGACCTCTACGGCATCCAGTGTCAGGACAGGTGGGTTTCGCCCGCGAACTACGTGGAGAAGTTCACGATGGACGGCGGCACGCTGATCATCGGCGCGGGCGGCATCTGCGCATGGACCCACTTCGAGCCGTTCGTGCAGCTCAACAACGGCGTTGTCAACTGTTCCACCGACTGGGTGGTGGAGCAGATGCGCGCCGTCTCGTTCGGCGACAGGTCGGGCGGACACGTCGACTTCGACATCGGCGACAAGACGATCGACTGGCGCACGGGTCTTATCGGCGCCGCCGATGTCACCCTCAAGGGCAATGGCACATTCAAGTCCGGCATTGGAGTGAAAAACGACCAGGGGGCCGAAACGATTCGCTTCCAGGGCATCACCACCGGCAACTGGACGATCGAGAACACCGGCGTGAACGATCTCTACGGCTCGTCCGGCTTCCACGGCGGATTGCACCTGAAGGAGGACATCCTGGCCAACATCTGCATCGGAGGCTCGAACCTCGTGGACGTGGTGTTCCTGCAGACAGGCGCGGACAAGTTTGCAGAGGCCTGCGCGCTGCAGGGTGCATGCCCCTTTGCCTGCAATGACCTTACGATGATGCATGCGAAGGAAGGGGAGGCAAACATAGACAACTGCAACGTCATCTGGCAGGGGCAGTTCTATGCCGACACGGCGGGCACATGGACCTTCGCGGGCGGCTACGACGACTCCGTTCGCATCGACGTTGACGGGCAGAAGGTGATGGAGCATACCACGTGGAACACGGTGGCCAAGGGTACGGTCGATCTTACGGTGGGCTGGCACGACTTCCGCATCGTGCAGTACCAGGCGGGCGGCGGCTGGGGCGCCGAGCCGGCCGGATGGAAAGGCGTGATGAACGTTGGCTTCGCGAAGAGCGCGGTGGACAACACCGACTCCGCAAACTACCTGAAGTTCGACGCCGAGAACCTGCCTCTCCGAAATGGTCCCGTGACTGGCGGCGGCGGTACCGTGAACTGGCATGTGGTGCATGAGAAGGACGACTGGAACACGCGCACGGACTGGACGTTCGAGGCCGTGACGAACTCGATCAGCATGCTCGACATATACAACGTCGTGCTGCCCGAGACGATCGGCAACTCCGTGCACATGTTCGACGGCTGGGTGTTCGTGCCCGTTGTGAAGTCCGGCGACTGGGCCGTGTACGCCGACTTCGACGACCGCGCATCGCTCAAAATCGACGGCGTCGATTCCGGCGCCAATGGCGACAACAACGACGCGGGGCACAACGGCTCCATTCCGGGCGTGACGCCAGGCTGGCACCGCTTCGAGATGCGCGTGTGCGACACGGGCGGGAACTGGGGGCCCTGGAATGGCACAGCGGGCCAGGCGAAGAATCCGGCGATCAAGATCACCGTGAACGGAGCGACGTACAACTTCAACGAGAAGAACTTCCGTTTCTCGCATCTGAAGCCGGTGGAGTACGCGGGCCTTGACGGCGAGATAAGGCTCGACGCGGGCTCGACGCTCGTGAACAACGCGGCGAAGGCGTGTCCCGTCTGGGGCACTCTCGCGGGCACGGGCGCTCTTGTGGGGCCGTATGCGTTCGCAGGCGAGTCCAACGCCTGGGCGGTGACGGGCGACAGCGCCGACCGCGAGCTAGAGCGCGTGAACATCGCCGACGCGTCGGCAGAGACGTTCCGCGGTCTCAAGATGGTGAAAGCGAGGTTCAACGCTAAGCCGAAGTGCTCGTCGTACTATCTCACCGGACCCGTCATGGGGCTAACGGCCGCCGACGTCGAGGGCGCGGCCGTTGAGGTGACGGACGGGGAGAAGGACTATTCGGCGAAGTTCATGCTCTCGGTCGAGCATGGCCGCCTTGTGCTCAAGAACAAGACGCCGCCTGCAACGGTGTTCATTCTGCGCTGATCGCGCGGGCGGATTGTCGAAGGCATTCTAGACGCTAAAAAAAAAGGAGACGAGACATGCAGTTGAAAACAGCAATCGCAATGGCGGCAACATTCGCGGCGGGGATGTGTTCGGCGGCCACGTACATGTGGACAGGCGGCGCGGGAGACGGCAAGTTCTCGAGTCCCGCGAACTGGGGCGGCGAGCCTACGGCGTTCACCGCCGAAGACACATGCGTGTTCCTGAACACGACGGCGCTTGACGTGACGGTGGACGAGCCGGTGACGGTGGGCACGATAACGTTCTCTGGCTCAGGCGCGCTCACGGTTGGCGGCGAGGCCACGCTCACCGTGACTAAGTTGACGAACGTGTACAGCCAGCAGCCGGTGTTCAACTGTCCTGTCGCGTTCGCGGGCACCTATCGCGTGGACTTCGCCACGGACAGCGTCAACTTCGCAGGCGGAGTGAGCGCAACCGGTCCTGACGATTCCATTCCCGACAATGCCGCCTCTCACGCGCTCAAGGGCGAGTTCCACTTCACGGCCGACTGGGTCCAGTACGCGAAGCTCGTCTATCCATTCACCGTTCCCTCCGGCTCCAAGCTGTACGGCAAGCTGCTCACCGGAGGCAACACCGACGTCACCGAAGGGACCAATCCCGGCGGTGTCGCGCTCGTCGTCGAAGAAGGCGGCTACGCCGAGTTCGACAGAGTGGTCTCAGCCAGCAACTACGTGCGCGTCTCGGTGCGCGGCCGACTGAAGGTGAACGGCGTGTACGAGGTGGGCGTGGACGGCAATGGCGACAACTCGCACGTCGGCTTCGACGGCGACGAGAGCTTCGGCGGCGTGATCGAGGCGGCCGGCGTGCTGAAGTACAGTCATGCCAACTGCTACGTCAAGGTGCCGACGCTCTACATCGGTGCGCAGGGCCTGGGCGCGGTCAACGCCGACTTCACCCTCCACATGGACGGGTGCGACAAGACGATCTACGCCACGGACGACTTTGAGATCAAGGGACCCGTCAACAACAGCAACCTCAACGACTGGGGTCTCACGCTCGACAAGGCCGTGGTCTTCGACACGCAGGGCCACACCGTCACATGGACCGGCGCGGTCATGGGTGATGGCTCCTTCTCGAAGACGGGCGATGGCACGCTTGTGATGAAGCCGCACGGCTGCGGCGTAACGTCTCCCGTCGCGGTTAACGGCGGCAGGCTCGTGATAGCGAACAGGGTGGGCGTGGGCTCCTGCCCGATCACGCTCGCCGCTGGCACCACGCTCGAGCTGGACGACGAGGACAAGACGATGCTCGCCGGCGCAGTGTCGGCGTCCGCCGGCTCCACGATAATTTTCCATATCGAATCTGGCGTTCTCAAGGGGCGCCTTGCCTCGCTTGCGCTGCCGGAGAGCGGCACGGTGAAGCTGCAGATCGTCGGCGAAGAGGCGGGCGTTACTGGCAGCACCTACATGCTCACGTCGGGCGCGCAGCTGGCGGACGGAGCGGCGGCGAGCTTCGAGCTCGAGGGCCGCGACGACATGGCTCTTTCCATCGTGGGCGGAGAGCTCGTGGCCACAGTGACTTCGTCCGACGTCGTGGTTAAGACGTTCACGTACGCGGCTACGAGCGCTGCTGACGCCGTGTGGTCGCTGAGCGTGCCGGCGTGGACCACGCCCGGCGTCTCCGGCAACGTTCCCTTCGAGACAAGCGGCAACGCCGTCTTCACGGACCCAATCCCCGCCGAGGCGCAGACGGTCATGGTGCCAGACTCCCTGCTCGCGGGCGACGTGGCGATCACCAATTCTACCGACCTTACCCTTGCGGGCGGCGGTACCATCGGCGGCATGGGCACCGTGACGAAGTCAGGCGCTGGCACGCTCACGCTGAACGGCGCGAACTTCGGCGACAAGGCGTTCGTGGTGGCAAAGGGCAAACTCGTGCTCGGCCCGAACGCCGGTGCGAATTCGCTTGGCGCCGACAGTGGCGCGGTTGGCGGGAAGGTGACGATTCTCGACGGCGCCCAGTTCAATCTCAACTCCACGAACACGGCAGGCACCGCGAGCGACCCTCGCCACGAGATAACGCAGCTGAAGACGTTCGTCGTGGAGGGTTCGGGTCCAGACGGACGCGGAGCCATAGTGAACGACGCGCTCGACGGCCGCACGGAGCACACCGCCGGCTGGGGGGCGGCGTTCCGGCGCATCGAGCTTGCGGGCGACACCACGATTGGCGGAACGGACCGTTTCGACGTGCGCGTGCGCAACGACACCGGCGCATCGGCGCAGCCTGGCATCTACGGCCATGGAAAGAACCTCACAATAACGTGCACGGGATGGTTCTGCCTTATCGGCCAGCCGATTGACGTGCAGTCGGTGCTGGTGACGAACGGCGGCGTGTTCCGTCCGGAAAACATGCAGGAGAGCTTTGTGAACATTCCAGACGGCATCACGCTCGACGACGGCACTCTGCAGGGTTACGGCAGCACGTACCCCGCCGCGATGCCGATTCACGTGGGCGCACGCGGTGCAACGTTCTACAGCGCGGACGGCGACACCACGATCAAGGGACCGATCGACCTCGCGGACGGTGCGGCGCTCAAGTTCGACGCCGGCAATGGCTCGATGGTCTATTCCGGCGGAATCACGCAGGGCAGCGGCTCGATTACGGCCGTCAACGGCCACCACAGGCTGGCGGGTCCTTTCAACGGAAGCGAAATCATGCAGACAGGCGGAAATCTCTATCTGGCCGAGAACTTCTCGGCGGATACGCTAAGCGTGGTGCAGACAGGCGGATCGTTCGGCTTCATGCCCAGGGCGGGCACTGCGCCGTCCTTCCGGGAGCTGAACTTCTCAGCAGGCGGCGGCTACTTCGACATCCGTCCGCAGACGCCCGACGAGATCATCGACATCAACGGCGTTGTCAATCTCGACCAGCCCACCGGCACTACGAACGTATATGGTCCCGCCAACGACCACGAATACGGCATCGCGCTCAAGCTCGTGGGCAGCACGCCCCAGCTCTCGCTTGGCTACACGGTCAACAACGCAGGTACGCTCCGCCTAAAGGAGGGATCGCACCTCACGGTGAAGAACCTGCATCTGGGCACCAACGGCTCGGAAGGCAAGGGACCTGCTTCCGGGCGTCTCATCATCGACGCC
>JAFUDL010000380.1 GCA_017459225.1 Kiritimatiellia bacterium | reverse complement strand
GATGCCCTCCTCGGCGGCGCGGCGCACACGCTCGTGAACGGCGGCGAGGGCCTTCTCGTCGAACTTCACGACCTTGCGGTCGTAGGTGATGAGGCCGTTGATCTCGGCCTCGACGTCGGTGGTCTGGGTATAGACGCTGCCGCAGAGCCCCGCGCGGGCGAGATCGCCCACATGGTCCATAAGCGTGATGAACTTGCCCTGCACGAACGAACGGTCGGCGTCCTTGCCTGTGTTGCCGTATCCCCATGCCTTGGAGGTCCAGAGGTGGCCCTCCACGCGGCAGCCGATGCCTCCGAACTCGCCGAGGAAGCTGGCGCGGCGGTTGTTGACCGGCATCATGTGGGGTGTGACGGCGTAGTCGTGCCTGTCAACGAGGTCGGCCGCCTCCTCCTCGCCGAGCGGCTTGTGGCGCGTGCGCCTGCCGCCCGCATGGCCGCCCTCGTAGTCGTTCCAGCCGGAGGGACCGTCGACGATGCGCGAGGGATCGTACTTCTGGGTCCACACAAGCGTCGCGTGGGTGAGGAACTCGCCGGGCTGGCCCCAGCTTTCGTTGTAGGGAATCCAGCTGACGATCGAGGGAACGTTGTAGAGATGGTCGATCATTTCCTTGAGCTCGCGGCGGTAGAAGCCGTAGCGCTTCTGCCTGTCGCCGCCGCCCGAGGGCATGTCCTGCATCACGATGATGCCCATCTTGTCGCAGAGGTAGTAGTAGCGGCGGGGCTCAACCTTGATGTGCTTGCGCATCATGTCGTAGCCCATGTCCTTGAGCTTCTGGATGTCGAAGGCCATCGCCTCGTCGGAGGGAGGCGTGAGGAGTCCATCGGGCCACCAGCCCTGGTCGAGAGTTCCGATGAGGAAGCGCATCTTGTTGTTGAAGTAGACGCGGAGAACGCCGTTCGGATCCTTCTTGACCTCGATCTTGCGCATGCCGAAGTAGCCGTGCACCTTGTCCGCGCCGCATACGGCCGTGAAGTCGTAGAGCGCGGGAGATTCGGGGCTCCACAGCTTGAAGCCCGCGGGCAGCTTCACCACCGCGACGCCGTCCTTCGTCGTCGCCGTCAGGCCCTTGACGGACTCGATGGCCACCGTGACTTCAGGGCAGTTGAACCCGCCGCCAGCGACGTCGAACTCGAAGCGCACGGTTCCTGCGTCGATGTCGGGCGTGACCTTGTATCCCGCGATGTGCGTTGCCGGCACCGTCTCGAGCCACACCGTGCCGCCGATTCCGCTCGAGCGCGTGTACATGCACCCGCCCGGCCTGAACACCTGCTTGCCGGTGGAGCCGATGAAGTCGGTGGTGGGATCCCAGATGCTCACCACGAGCTCGTTCGAACCCGCCTTAACGAAGTCGGTTACGTCATACGAGAACGGCATCTGCCCGCCCTCGTGCGGCACGTCGATCTCGCGTCCGTTGATGTACACCATCGCGCGGAAGTCGGCCTGCTCGAAGTGGAGAAGCAGCCTCTCGCCCTTCTTGACGGACGCGTCGAAGCTGCGGCGGTACCAGAGCGTCTCGCCAGGCTCCAGCAGCTTGCCGACTCCGGAGAGCGAGCTTTCGATCACGAACGGCACGAGTATCTCGCCGTCCCATGCCTTGGGGCATGCGGGCGCTTCCTTCGTGACGGCATACTGCCAGAGACCGTTCAGGTTCGTCCAGGCGCTTCGCACCATCTGCGGACGCGGATACTCGCGCCAGGCGTTCGCGGGCGTGACCTTCTCGCCCCACGGAGTCTTCAGTCCCACAGGCGCCTGCGTGTAGGCTCCGCAGGCCAGCGCGGCGACCGCCGCGAGCGCAAACATAAGTCTCTTCATGGTCTGTTCCTTGTTTGGGTTGTTGTGTGAAAATCGCGGGGCAGATTCAAGGATGCTAGATGTGCTCCTCGAAGCCGCGGAAGTGCACGTTCAGCTCGTGGAGCGGGGCGAGCAGCGTACCAAGGGCCGTGCCACTGGTCATCTTCGCGAAGGCGTTGACGTCCTTCGGGAAGCACTTGCCGCCGTAGCCGCATTTGCCGTCAGGGCCTGGCACGTAGGTGTGGGTGTCGTTGATGTAGCCAGAAAGCAGCACGCCCGTGTGCACCTTCGCCCAGTCGCCGCCCATCTTTTCCACGTATTCCTTTGCCGCATTGAAGTACGTGACCTTGTAGGCGCCGAACACGTTGTGGATGTACTTCGTGAGCTCTGCCTCGAGCGGACTCATCACCGTGAACTTCTTGCCGGGGAACACCTTGATCAGGAGGTCCACCGCGCCTGTGAACACCATAGTCTGCTTCTTGAAGTCCTCGATGTGCGTGCGCTCCGTGAGGAACTCCGGCATGTAGCACACCTGGTGGCCGGTCTCGCGCGAGAGCATGTCGGAAGTGCCGGGCAGTATGGTGGTGCGAACGAACACGGGCACGTTGGGCAGGCCGCGGATGAGCTCCTTCATCAGCTCGAGGTTCTGGGTGCCGTCGTCCTCGGTTGGCACGTGTATCTGAAGGAACGCGATGTCGATCTTCGAAAGGTCGTCGTTCATGCCCTTCGGGGGGTCGCTCACGAATATAGCGCACTCCTTGTTGTTTTCCTCGAGCCACGCCTTCAGGGCGCCGCCCACAAAGCCGCAGCCTATGATGCCGACGTTTATCATTTTGCCTTCTCTTTTCTCCTTATTAGGGTTGGAGATATT
>JAFUDL010000379.1 GCA_017459225.1 Kiritimatiellia bacterium | reverse complement strand
TGAACAACAAGATAAAGCTTATCATCAGAGTCGCCTACGGCTTCCGGAACATCCACACGATGATCGCGAACTTAATGCTGTTCTGCTCGAACATCACAATCCCGTGGCCCAGTTGCAACGCTCCGATGCGCATGAACAAAGGGGAAGCTCGTCAGGAGGTGGCATGAACCGACCCACACTCATGCACGAAGAGCCATTTTATTCGTCTTCATGGCCTACTCTCCAGAAAGGGTGAAAATGATGCAATTATCATACAACATATCTCGACCCAATGCAAGCGATAGGAAAAATTCCCCTTTGCGCGGCGCCGAATATTGTAGTATAATGCGGCTTGTCCTGATCAGATTAGAAAACGAATGTACGGCATGGTTGTAGACATGCCAATGACTAAGAATGTTCGCTTCATTGCGGACACCGAAAACGAGAACAATGTGATAGTATGACGAACAGACGACAGTTCATCGCCGCCGTGACTGCGGGCGGCACATTGGCGGGGCTGCGCGTGCGCGCGACGGAAGACGGTCGCCTGGTGACGCAGGGCGAGACGATTCCAATAGCCGGCACGTACGACCTCGTGGTGGCTGGCGGATCGACGACGGGCGTGGCGGCGGCCGTGACGGCCGCGCGCGCAGGACTTTCGGTCGCCATCGTCGAATACCACGCCTTCTTCGGCGGCACGGCCACAGCAGGGTTGGTTCCCGTGTGGCATTCGCTCTACTCCACGGACGGCGCGCGCCAGATCATCGGCGGCATCACGGAGGAAATCGAGCAGAAGCTCTTGGCGCGCGGCGAGGCGCGTCTCTTGGGAAAGACCGATAAGAGCGTTGGCTGCTACCTGAACGTCGCGGCGCTGGAGATCGCGCTTGACGAACTCGTGCGCGAGGCAAAGACGATCGACTCATATCTCAAGGCACAAGTGGTGGACGCCTTGCTGGACCGTCCCGGACACCTCACGCACGTGGTGATCGAGAACCGCGACGGACGGCGCGCGCTTGCGGCCAAGCAGTTCATCGACGCGACAGGCGACGCCATCCTCGCGGCGCGCGCCGGGTTCAAGACGTGGACACAGCCGCGCAGCGACCTGCAGGCGCACACGCTCTGCGCCATCCTCTCGGGCGCGGATGCCATCAAGAAAGCGCATCCGTCGTTCTCCTTCGAGAAGCTCATGGGACCTTCAGGCGGCGCGGGCCTCAAGCACGTCTTCCAGTGGTCGGCGCCAGTCATCGGCGCGCCAGGCCTCACGTTCCTGGCGGCCACGCGCATCTCCGCCTGCGATCCGTCTGTCGCGCGCGACCTCACCGAAGGTCTCTTCAAGGGGCGCGCGCAGCTGAAGCAGATCGTCGACGCCGCGAACCGGAAGTTCCCGATGCCCGAGGGGAAGCGCCTTGCGCTTGTTACCGTCGCGCCCGACATGGGCCTGCGCGAGTCGCGTCACATCGTGGCGCAGTATCGCGTGACTTCGAAGGACGTGCTGTTCGGCCGCCATTTCGACGACTGCATCGCGAAAGGATCCTACCGCGTGGACATCCACGAAGGGTCCGGCATCACCTTCCGCTACCTCAACGGCGACGAGCACGTGATGGAGACGACGCCCGAGGGGAAAATCCAGTGGCGGCGCGGCAAATGGCGCACGGACGCGGGTCCGTACCCAACATGGTACGAGATTCCCCTGCGCGCGCTTCTGCCGGTCGGCACGGAGAACCTGTACTGTGCCGGACGTATGGTGGACTGCGAACGAGAAGCCTACGGCGCGCTGCGCGTGATGGTCAACTGCAACCAGATGGGCGAGGCCGCAGGACGCGCAGCGGCACGCGCGGTGAAGGAGTGGCGTCGGAACAAGTGGCCAATTACATCCTCAGAGAAAATCTGAAAACGACGGCGACACAAAGTCATCGGACGAAAAACTGCGTGCCGCGTCCGGGCGGAGTGCGGAAGATGCAGAAGTTCCTGCCAATGAGCGCATCGTTTTGGCCGTATGCCGCAAAGGCCACGCAGTTGAGGCGCCCTTCGCATTCAAGCATGCCGCGCGGCTTCAGGTTGAACGGCGGGTTGGCGATGATGTAGTCCATCTTCGTGCCGCGATGGAAGTCCTGCTCGAACGTGGACTGGTTCTTGGGCCCGAGGTTGTGGCTGATGCCGCGGACGGCAAGATTCATCTTTGCGAGGCGGAACGTCTCCGGACACGCCTCCAGGAACTCCATTAGGTTGAGCGTCTGCTCCATCTCGAACATGAACCGTTCATTTTGCGAAGGCACGTGCATTTCTCATGCCGGTCGCAAAGAACCCTCGCACCACGTGGATGTCGGTCCAGGTCTTGCCGTCGTTGGAACCCTGCAGCCGCCAGGACGACGGATCGCGCTCGCTGAGGTCGTCGGCTGTGCTCCACGCGTAGCCCGTGATCTTCACGGGACGCCTGAACTCCGCCGCCACCCAGGCCGCGGCGCGCACTTCCGGCGCCTGGCCGGTGCTCGCGCGGAAGTCGAACCACTTCGTTTCGACGTTGCCGTCGAACGCCATCGCCGGAACCGTCGTCTCGTGGTACTTCCTGCCTTCGGCGGTCTTCACCTGCTCGTCCGCGAACGCGCGCACGATTTCGCCGCGCAGGTTCCTGCCGTCCTCGAACAGCTCCAGCTCGGAGATCTGCACGCCATGCCCGGACGCAAAGACGTTGCCTTTCAGCACCTCGGGCTTGAAGCGGACGAACCGGTAGGTGTCCGTCGGGAGCGCCGCACTCGAGGGCGTGCGCGGCGGGACATCCGGAGCGGCGGAAGGCGCTGCATGCGATCCTGCCTCGACGTACACGATCACGTTTTCGAGAGGCTTCATGGACAGCTCGGTGCAGAAGCCGCCGAGCGGGCGCTCCGTCGCATCGACGCGGCGGAAGCGCAGAAGCCGCCCGTCGGCGCCCTTCAGCGACAGTCTGCCCTCTTTGCCCGAACGCTCGCCCACAAGCATCACCACGCCCCTGCCGTCTAGCGCGGGCATGACTCCGGCAGAGACAAGCGCCGCATCCGTCAGCTCCATGCCGCGCCATTCGCGCGCCTTACCGTTCGCGGGACCGCGCGGGACGATTCGCCACAGCAGCGGCACACGCTCGGCGAGCGCCCAGCGGAAGGCGGCGTCCTCGCCCTGCCCTGACTGGGTGGTGATCGTGTACGACCACTTGAAGTCGCCGTTCTGGTCGCGGACGAAGTTCGTCCACCAGTAGTTGTTCATCGGCCACGCGTAGATGTACGTATGGTCGTACTTCGCTATGTAGTCGAACTTGTGTTCGCCGAACAGCTTGCCGAACTGCACGAACGGCGTCGTCGGCGATGAGAGCAGAATGCGGTAGTCGCCGTCTTCCGCCGCGGCGAAGTTCTGCACGGTGTTCCACGCGCTCGCCGTGCCTTCGAGCTGGTTCTCGCCCGGATGGACCAATCCGCCGGGCACGTCGAACGCCAGCTTCTTTCCGTTGAACGGGAACACCACGTAGAATGACGAGGGATGGCCCGACTTCGTGCGCCGCAGCGTGTAGGCGAGTTCGATTACGGGCCGGCCACGCATCAGCCGTATTTCGACGGAGAAGCCCGACGAGCCCTCCTCGGGGAAGTCTGCGGTGAACTTCACGCTGTCGTAGATTTCATTGCTCTCGCCGCGGGCGGGCTTGAAGTTGGCGCAGCCCCTGCGCGTGAACTTGCAGTCCTCCGGCCTGTAGTTGGCTAGCTTGTGGATTTTCCAGCGGTTGGGGAAAGTCTCGTAGATGATCTCGCCCAGCCGCTGCGGCGCATTCGGGTCCACCAGCTCGCGCTGGCAGCGCTTGTCGAAGATGCTTGTGACCACGCCCTTCTGCGCGTCGATCGCGATACGGTAGAATTCGTTCTCCAGCGCTGCGGGAGCTTTGCCGTTCCTGGGCGCGCCGCCGACCTCGAGCCGATAGGTGCGGTAGCCGCAAGGCGGCAGGTTGCGCGCGAAGACGCGGTAGTAGCGTCCCTCGCCACGCCCCCATGGAATCTCGCTGCGCGGACGCACCTGCAGCGCCTCGCCCCTCTCGTCGACGAAGCGGAAGTCGGAGCCGTCCGGGATGACACCCTTGTCGATGAATATCTCGGCGAAGCCGTCGCGCGTCCAGGGCAGCGAGTTGAATAGCGTGAGGGTGGCGTGGTCGGCCTCGCGCGCGAGTTCCGGCAGTATCATCGCGGCAGCAGCCTCGCCGGCGAAGCGCGCGCCGCGCTGGGCTGTCCAGGCAAAGGCCGCCTTGCTGCGCCAGCCCTCGAGCGAGTCCCAGCGGAGCGGATCGCTGATGGACGCGCTAGATCCCATCGTGTGCTCGCCCCAGTAGAGCAGGTTCTCGCGCGTGTCGGCGATCAGCGGCGCGATGGACGAGGACAGGGGCTTGCCGCGCAAGAGCGACATCGCGAAGACGCCTTCCGCGGCCAGCAGCTCTCGTTGCGCCTTGATCGCCTCGCCCGTCTCCATCGCGGAGGTGCCGAAGCCGTCCGCCCACCAGTCGGGATAGGCGGCGCGGTGCACTTTGACTTTCTTGAGCGCCTCGGCGTCCCGCGCGACGTGGTCCATGAACATCGAGGCCGTAGCGCTCACCAGGCGCACCTTGTGCCTGCCCGACTCGTTCCAGCGGCGGATGAAGTCGCACTGCTGCCAGTTCGGCGCCGAATCGTCGATGTAAAAGCCGCTGTAGGGAACGGCGAAGGCGTCGAACGGATAGCCCGCCCGGTCCAGTCGGTCGAGGTAGGCGTCCAGCTTGGCGGCGAATTTTTCAATGTCCGAATTGTGGATGCCCCACATATTGCCTAGATGGTAGACCTCGGACCTGAACGCGAGCATCTCGCGTCCGCTCGGAGACTGCCAGCGGTAGATCGTGGGATTGTCGAACGGCACCAGCGCACGGTCGGAATTCTCGCCCATCCAAGTGTATTTGATGCCGATCTCCGCGGCATAGTCGGCCATGCACCAGGGGATGCCGTGAACGTCGTCCTGCATCAGCGTTTTGACCGGAATGCCCTGCTCGTGCACAAGGCGCAGCTCGCGAAGTCCATGGCGCAGCGTCGCGTCGTCGCACACTTCGCCCATGTCGAGGAACATGCCGGTGACTTCGATGTTGCCCTTTGCTATCCAGCGCTTGAGGCGCGCCACCTGTTCGGGCGGGCGCGTGCGCAGGAAGTTGAGCACCGCGCCAGCGGTCTCGCAGGTCCAGCGGAACTGCGCGTCGGCCGGATAGTCCGCCATCATCTCGCAGTAGTCGAGCGCGTGGTCGATGTGCTCGACATAGTGCGAGATGATCTCCGACTGCGGGCGTGCAAAGCCGATGTCCGAATGCGTATGCTGCACCATGTACACGGTCGTCGGCCGCACCGCAGCGACAGGCAGCGCCGCCATAATGAAAGCTGCGACGCCGAAGCATCTGAATCCAACCGTGGACTTTCCATTGACTGCTTTTCTCATCTCATGTTTTTCTTTCTCTTGGGCGGTGCGTCCCAATAATCCTTTACTTTGGCGGCATTATACACTCTAGACACGTGCAAGTCAATTGCACTTTTACAACATGGATAATTGCACTTTCACAACGTCGGCGAGGCGGATAATTACCACATTTCCCCGTTGCGGCTTCTGAACTCCTCCGCCGTCATGCCGATTCTGTTCTTGAAGAAGCGGCTGAAATACTGTGGTGAGGCAAAACCGGACAGCTTCGATATGTCCGTGAGCAGTCCGTCTTTCATCTTGTTTTCCAACAGTTCCACATCAGTTCAAGCCAAGCAGTCTCGCGAACGGAACAATCGCATCGAAGTATCCGTCGGCCTCAACTATCGGCGCGAGCTGCCCTTCATACACGAGCGCGGTGCGCACGGAGATTCCGGAACGACGAGGAAGCCTGCTCACCTTCTCCGCCACTTCGTCGATCACCTCGCGTCCGATCTCCCTGCGGCGTTTCACCTCGACGATGCACATTGACCTTCGCGTCTGGATGAGCAAGTCGATCTGCACGCCCTTCCGCGTGCCGTCGCGGGACGCTGCGCGCCTGTATGGAGCAGCTGAAACAATCTGCGCATTGCCAAGTCCCAGCATCCCGACGAGGCTGCCAAGGTTCGCCAGCACGAGATTCTCGAACTGGAGTTCCATAATGGATTCCCAACCGTCGAGGCCGTCGAGCGAGCCGAATGTAAACGCATCGCGGTCGATAACGTCCTTCACCGGCTCGATGTACCTGAGGTAGAACCGCGAGTAGTTGTCGTTCAGCCTGTAACGCGACTCCCTGACGTTTCTGCCGCTCTGCGGATTCACGCCGCCGTCGTTGACGACAAGCCCGCATTCCGCAAGCTGTTCGAGGGAGTCGGAAATGCGCCCGCCGCGTTCCATCCCGATTTCGCAGGCGATTTCGCTCACGCTTCGCGGCTCGCCCTTGAGGCATCGGAGAACCAATGCCGTGAACTGCGGCTGCTGCGTCACGACGTCCGAGAACATCTCGTCGAAGTCCTCGCGCAACGGACTCTTCGGGAGGAAGCACAACCTCCGGATGTTCTCGTCCGCAGACGCAGACGGATCAATTTCCTCAAGGTAGCGCGGGATGCCGCCCGTCACGGAAAGCACGTCGAGGATTTCCCTTGGATCAAGCCTTGCAGCAGCCTTCCCCCAGAATTTCGCGCACTCGCGCACAGGCAGTTCGGGAACCACGATGTCGAGCGACCGCCTGCCGTAGAAGCTGCCGTCCTCGAGTATGTTGTCCTTTATCCATGACGAAACGCTGCCGCACAGCACGAATACGAGCCTCGGATGCTTCTTGAAATGGTCGTCCCACACACCTTTCAGCGTACCGGCGAATAGGGGATCGTAATGCGCCATCCACGATATCTCGTCAAGAAGGACGACCGTCTTCTCATTGTCCCGAATCTGCCCGTCCAGCCGAAGGAATGCGTTGAGCCAGTTATTCGGAACGGAGGAATCGCATCCGGTCTGGGCGGCAAGCTTCGCCGCGAAGTTTTCAAGCTCCATGGCATTGTTCAGTTTCGCCCTCGGCTTTATGCCCTCGATCTTGATGAAACGCGCACCAGCCCTTTCGGCAAACTTCTCAATCAGTGTGGACTTGCCCACCCTGCGCCGACCTCTGCATGTGACAAACGAGGAAGTCCGTTTTCTGAAAAGGGACTCCAAGCGTTCAATAAGTTCTTCGCGGCCAAAAAACATTTCAAAACCTCATAATTTGTCCTTCGGCGCGTATTCTATCATAATCCCGCCGTTTCGGTCAATAGCATTTTGTCACATTATTTCGATTTCGTCAATAATGTGACAAGATTCTCGTATCAAAATTCTGTCACATTATTGAAGATTCCCTCATAATGTGACAAAACAGCTTTTTACGATGCAGAAGCATTTTTCAAGAGGACTCATCCAGCGA
>JAFUDL010000378.1 GCA_017459225.1 Kiritimatiellia bacterium | reverse complement strand
CTTCGCGGCCGGTCTCCTGCGCCACGAGACGCACGTCGCCCGTGGCGTCCTGCAGCACGTTCTCAAGGACGGTCTTCGCGGCCGATTCGTCCTTGAGCATCTCGAGCTGCGCCTCCTTCGCGGCGGCGTCGGCCTGCATCTCGCCGAGGTGGTCGCGCGCCTCTGCGATCTCGGCCCTCAGCGTCTCAAGCTCCTCCGCGGCCATCTGCGACGCCGCAACGGCGTCCTCCTCTTCGGCGCGCGCCGTCTCGAGGCGCTCCTTCACGGAGGCAAGCGTCTCCTCGGCAGTTGCGGACATTGCCGAAAGCTGCGCCTCCTCGCTTGCAAGGCGCTCGCGCTTTAGATACTGTTCGCGGCTCTGCGCCTCGATGCGGGCGATCTCGTCGCGGTCAGCCGCCGCGCGCCTGTCGCACGCCACCGCCTCGCCGCGCGCCGCCTGCAGCGTCTGGCGCAGCTCGTCGATCTTGGCGCTTGCCGCGTTGAACGCGGTCTCCGCCTCCTCCAGCGCCGCCTTTGCGGACTCCACACCCTCTTCGAGCAGAGCGGTCTTCTGCGCCAGCGACTCGGTCTGCATGCCGATCTCCTCGAGCTGTCGGCGGGTGGCGCTGATCTCGCGGTCGTCGCGGTCGCTCCACGCCTTGTACTCGGCGATGCGCTGCTCGTTCACGCCGATCATCTCACGGGCGCGGGCGTACTGTCCTTCGGCCTGCGCCTGCTGCGCCTGGAGGGCGGCGAGACGTTCCTCAAGCTGGTGCATGTCGGCATGGATCTGCTGGCTCGCGCGCTCAGCGTCGTTCACTGCGGCGGTGGCGTCTTGAATCTTCTGCTCAGTCTCGCGCTGATTGGCGGCGTTCATCTCGAGCGCGAGGTTGAACGCCTGGATCTTGCCCTTCGAAACGTAGATGTCGAGCCCGCGCAGCTCGTCGCGCAGCGTCTTGTAGCGCTCGGCCTTGCCCACCTGGCGCTGCAGCGAGCCGATCTGGCGCTTCATCTCGCGCAGCACGTCGGCTTCGCGCAGAAGGTTCTGCTCGGTCTGCTCGATCTTCCGCAGCGCCTCCTTGCGGTCGGCCTTGAACTTCGTGATGCCGGCCGCCTCTTCGAAGACGGCGCGGCGGTCTTCGGGCTTGGACGAAAGAATCTGGTCGATCTGGCCCTGCGCCATCACGGAGTAAGACGTGGTGCCGATGCCAGTGCCCATGAAGAGGCGCTTGATGTCCTTCAGGCCACTGCGCGCCTTGTTGATGAAATACTCGCCTGATCCGTCGCGGTACACGCGGCGGGTCACTGTGACTTCGTGATAGTAGGTGCCAAGCTCCTTCTCGCAGTCGGCGAAGGTGATCGACACCTCCGCCATGCCGAGCGGCTTGCGTGTGTCAGTGCCGTTGAACACCACGTCCACCAGCTTCGAGCAGCGGATGGCCGTGGGGCGCTGTTCGCCGAGCACCCAGCGGATGGAGTCGGAGACATTGGACTTGCCGCATCCGTTGGGGCCCACAATGGCTATCATGCCCGGCTCGAAAGTGAGCCGGGTACGGTCCGCAAAGGACTTGAAGCCTATGATGTCAAGCTGTTTTAGATACACCGCTTCACGCTCCAGGCGCTACTACCAGCGACGGTAGGGATGACGGCGCGGCGGAGGCGGAGGAGGCAGAGGCCTCACAGGCCGCACCACTGGCGGCGGGGGCACAACGACAGGCGCCGGCGTCACGACGGGCGTCACCACAGGCGTGGTCACGACGGGCTGCGTCACGACGGGCTGCGCCACCACAGGCTGCTGGACCACCACAGGTTGCTGGACCACCACGGGCGGGGGCGGCGGAGGTGGAGGCTCGGGCACGCCGAAGAGAACGCTGGCAACTCCGGCGGCGATTCCGGCCGCCACCTCTCCCTTGCGCACCTTGTTGTGGTGCTTGCCGGAGGCAAATGCGCCGCTCGCCATGCATGCGGCAACTGCCAAGAAAACAATGATCTTCTTCATGTCTTTTCTCCTTTTCGTTGTCTTGTGCAAATCGTTACAAGTGTATTGGCGACCCAGCCGGACGATTCTGACAGGCCTCACGCGCTTTTCTCACACAAGCCCTCTCTTGACGAGATGCTCCGCGATCTCGACGGCGTTCAGCGCCGCGCCGCGCAGCAGCTGGTCGCCCGAGACGAACATCTCGAGCCCACGCTTGTCGTCGCGGCTGATGTCCTGGCGGATGCGCCCGGCAAGAACGTCGTACTTCGCCGTTGCATCAAGCGGCATCGGATAGCCGCCGTTCAGCGGATCGTCCACCACCTTCACGCCCTCGGCCTTCGAGAGAATCTCGCGCGCCTCCTCGGGCGTGATCTCCTCCTCGAACTCGAGGTTCAGGCTCTCGGAGTGGGCGCGGGCGATCGGCACGCGCACGCACGTGCAGGAAAGCTTGAGGCCGGGATGGTGCAGCATCTTGCGCGCCTCGTTGAGCATCTTGAGCTCCTCGAGCGTGTACCAGTTCGTCTCGTCGAACTTGTCGATGTGCGGAATGAGGTTGTACATCAGCTGGTGCTGGAACGCCTTCACCGTGAGCGGCTCGCCCTTGGCGTAGGCGTGTATCTGGTTCTCAAGCTCGTCAAGGCCAGGCGCGCCCGCGCCGCTGGCGGCCTGGTAGGTGGCGGCGACGAGACGGCGCAGCTTCTTGGCGCGGTGCAGCGGGGCGACGGCCTCGAGCATGATGGCGGTGGTACAGTTGGGGTTCGCGATCACGCCCTTGTTCCAGTCGAGGTCCTCCGCGTTGACCTGCGGCACCACGAGTGGCACGTCGGGATCCTGGCGGAAGGCGCGGGAGTTGTCGATCATCTTGGCGCCGGACTTCACCACGGCGTCGCGCAGCTGCAGGGCAACGTCTGTCTTGCCCGCGAATAGCACAATGTCAAGGCCGGCAAAGGAGTCTTCGCCCGCCTTAAGCACATGGTACGTCTCGCCGCCGATCACCTCGTCGCGCTCGCGCGAGGCGAACACCTGCACCTTGCCGCAGGGGAAATGCCTCTCCTTCAGCACCTTGATCATCTCAGAGCCCACGGCGCCAACGCCCACAAGGCCCACTTTGTATTCTCTCGTCATGTTCTTTCTCTTTTCCGGGCGCAATGCGCCCATGGGACAGATATTTTACCAAAAGAGAGACTGCCGCGCAACAAGTTGCGGATCCTAGTCGCGGAATCTCGCGGCCAGCGCGTCCTTCTCCTGCCTGGGAACCGCTATGACCGTGCCGTGGCGGATGCCTTTCGGCAGGCTGAGCTCCGCAGTGCGGTCCTTCCAGGTCTTCCCGCCGTCGGAGCTGGAGATCATGTTGTAACGTCCGCGCCGGTAGTTGTCGAAACAGACAAGTATGTCGTTGCCGACGAGGAACGGCGAAGGACCTTCGACCCAGTCAGGTCCAAAGTTGATTGGTCCGTCCAGTTTTGTCGGGAAACCCTTGTCCAGGGACTTCGTGCGCGTTGTGAGGATGTGCTTCTTCGCGACAGGCTTCTCGCGTTCGTCCTTTATCGTCATCACCCAGTCATGCGTGAGCGGATCGCGCACGATCGCGGCGTCGATCACGCTGAAGCCAGGGTCGAACCACTTCTCCGTAGGCGTGAACGTCTTGAAATCGCGCGTCGTGGTGCGGTAGATGCGATGCCCGTCGCCGCGTCCGGCAATCGTAGACGCCCAGTAGATGTGGTACGTGCCGGTGTCGGGATCGTAGGTGAGCTCCGGCGCCCAGCAGTTCCGGCATCCCTTCTCATGCTCCATCACGGGGATCGCGCGCTGCTCGCTCCAGTTGACAAAGTCGCGCGTCTCGGCATAGCCGATGATGCGGTCGTGCCAGCTCGTGGTCCACACCATGCGGTACACGCCGTCGGGGCCACGGCAGATCGAGGGGTCGCGCATCAGGCGGTCCTTGCCCACCGTGGGCTTCAGGACGCTCTTGTTGCCGTTGAGCGCGGTCCACTTGAGGCCGTTGTCGCTCACCGCGAGGTGCAGTCCGTCGCTCTGCCCGCAGAAGTACGAGAAGATGTAGGCGTTCTTTGCTTGCGCTTCGGGTACGGCCTGCGCCGCCATCTGCGCGAACGATGCCGCCACAAGACCAACAGAAACAATCAGAGTTTTAGTTTTCATTTTTTGAACCTTCATTTCTTTTTGCTTTCGCTTACTTGGAGTTTTGGACATCTTGTCGAAGAATCCGCTCGTTGCGGAATCGACGACGCTGCTACCGGAATAGGCGCATGAGCTCGTCGGGTGTGAGGGCAGTGGATGAGGCGCCGTCGAGCACGTCTTCGGCGATTGACTTCTTCTCCCTGTGCAGCTCAAGGACGCGTTCCTCCACGGTGTCGGATGCGATGAGCCGGTACACCGTGACTGGATTCTTCTGCCCGATGCGGTGCACGCGGTCCGCAGCCTGGTTCTCCACCGCCGGATTCCACCACGGGTCGAGAAGTATCACGTAGTTGGCCGCGGTAAGGTTGAGGCCCATTCCGCCCGCCTTCAGAGAGATCAGGAAGAAGTCGCCGTCGCCGCGCTGGAACGACTCCACCAGCCGCGATCGCTCGGCTGCCGGGGTTCCGCTGTCGAGATACAGATGCGACCATCCCTGGGCGTCGATCGCCCTTCTCACAATCGCGAGATAGTCGGTGAACTGGCTGAACACAAGCGCCCTGTGGCGGTTCTCGCGCAGTCCGCCGAGAAGCTCCAGAAGAGCGTCCATCTTCGCGCTCTCCACCGCCGCCTCGCCGAGAACGAGCGATGGGTGGCAGCAGTAGCGCCTGAGGCGCATCAGCTCCGCGAGAATGGATATCCTGTTTTCCGCGCCGCCATCCTCGAGCGTCTCCAGCGCGATGCGGCGGCATGTCTCGTATCCGGCGCGTTCGCCGTCGCCGAGAATGACGGGGATGGTGATCTCGGTCTTCTCGGGCAGATCGTCCAGCACGTCGCGCTTGACGCGGCGCATGATGAGCGGCGAGACGAGCCGCTTGAGCGCGGGCGTGGCCCTGCCGTCAACGGTGAAGCGGCGCGCGAAGTCGTTCACAGAGCCGAGAAGCCCTGGGTTCAGGAACTCGCTTATGCTCCAGAGCTCGGTGAGTCTGTTCTCGACCGGCGTGCCCGTGGCCGCCACGCGGAATTTCGCCTTCAGGCGGCGCACCGCCTGGGCGCGCTTGGAAGTCTCGTTCT
>JAFUDL010000377.1 GCA_017459225.1 Kiritimatiellia bacterium | reverse complement strand
TCGCGTATCCCTCGCCGCGGTATGTGGCGCTGCAGACGTACTGCACGGCCGTCTGAGAGAAGCGCTCCTCCCAGAACGCGTGGCAGTGGCCGCAGAGCACGGCCTTGAGGAGCGGCTGGGCCTTGAGGTACTTGATGAACTCCTTTGTGGGGGCGTCGGCGCGCTGCTGCACGCGGCGGTCGCGCCAGTTCTGGTCCTCTGGGAATGGCTTCGCCGGGGCGCGCCACTTGTCCACCAGCTCGTCCGGCACGCCGGTCTGGTACGAGCACACGCCGCGCGTCTTCGCAAGCTCGCTCTCGTAGTGGCGCGGGGTGTACAGCGGCACATGGCACATCATCACGATGGGCAGCCCCTTCGCCACCTCCTTCTCCATCAGCGCAAGCTGCTCGGCGGTGAAGTTGTAGTACACGTCGTCCACCGCCACGAAGTTGACGCCGTTCACCACGCGCGAGGCGAAGTTGAGGTCGTTGGGATAGTACGCCTGCACGCGCGCGAAGCTGCCGGCCTTGTACGCGGCGTCCTCCCTCGCCTCGCCGACGTACCGGGAGAACTCGTGGTTGCCGCTAGAGACGAACCAGTCGTCAGAGCCGTAGTAGCGCCCCGCAAGGTTGAGGTTGGCGTTGGAGACGAAGTCGATCATGTCGCCCGTGTGCAGCAGAAGCGCCTTGTCGCGACGCGCCGCCGCCACGGCCTCGGCGAGATAGTGCTCGCCGAACGACATGTGGACGTAGCGCGACGCCGCAAGCTGCACCTTGCGCGGATCCTTCTCGGTGGCGTCGGCCCGCACTATGTGCGTGTCGGATACATGCACGGCCTTGAAGGGCCTTTCCGCGCCCGCCTCTATGCGGATTCTCTTCAGCTCGAGCGGCTTGAAGCGCGGAAGAACCCTACCCTTCGGCTCGAGCGGCCGCTCGGCGGCAAAGCCCAATCCCGAGGCGAGCAGCATTCCAGCGCCGGAAGCGAGAAACGCACGCCTCCCGACGAAACATCCAATGTCGTTCTCTTTTTTCATGGCGCACATTATACCATGTCTGGCATCTGGTGCCTAGTGCCAGGTGCCATTCTCGCTCCAATTTCACATTCGTCAACAGGGCATAGACGGAGCGGGCTGGTTTTGATATACTACGCGCATTTCAATCTAAAGGACATAAGACACAATGAACCAGATCCTGATAAACACGCTCCTTCTCGCCGCGTACTTCGCCGTTCTGCTCGCGATCGGCTGGACTTGCCGCAAGCACGCCACGGACGTCAACGGCTTCGTTCTCGGCGGCCGTTCCGTAGGCCCGTGGCTCACCGCATTCGCGTACGGCACATCATACTTTTCCGCCGTCGTCTTCGTTGGCTATGCAGGACAGTTCGGCTGGCGCTACGGAATCTCCGCCACTTGGGCCGGCATAGGCAACGCCCTCATCGGATCGCTCCTCGCATGGGCTGTTCTAGGCCGGCGAACGCGCATCATGACCCAGCACCTCGACTCCGCCACGATGCCGGACTTCTTCGCCAAGCGCTTCGGTAGCCCTTCTCTAAAGCTCATGGCCGCGGCCATCATATTCGTCTTCCTCATTCCATACACCGCCTCGCTCTACAACGGGCTCTCCCGTCTCTTCGGAATGGCGTTCAAGATAGACTACGCCTGGTGCATCGTCCTCATGTCCGTGCTCACCGCCGTCTACGTGATCGCAGGCGGCTACATGGCCACCGCCATCAACGACTTCATCCAGGGCCTCGTGATGCTCGTGGGCATCGCGGCCGTGATATGGGCGGTGCTCGCATCCAAGGGCGGGCTCGCGGCGGCGATGGACGGCCTTGCGCGCATTCCCGGCCCCGCGATGATCCCCGGCGGCGAGCCGACACCCGGCATCTTCACGTCGTTCCTCGGTCCCGACCCGCTCAACCTTCTCTTCGTCGTAATCCTCACTTCGCTCGGCACCTGGGGCCTTCCGCAGATGGTGCAGAAGTTCTACGCCATCAAAAACGAGGGCTCCATCAAGAAGGGAACCGTGATCTCCACGCTCTTCGCGTTCGTGGTGGCCGGAGGATGCTATTTCCTCGGCGGATTCGGGCGGCTCTTCGACGATCCGTCCTTCTACGCCGCGAACGGAAGGGTCGTCTTCGACGCCATCATCCCGAAGATGCTAGAGGGCCTATCGCCCATGCTCATCGCCCTCGTGGTGGTGCTCGTCTTGTCGGCCTCGATGAGCACGCTCTCGTCGCTCGTTATCACCTCGTCCTCCACTCTCACCATCGACTTCATCCGCGGCACGGTGGTTAAGAAGATGAGCGACAAGAGCCAGGTGCTCTGCATGCGCATTCTCATCGTTGTGTTCATCGCCATCTCCGCCATACTCGCGCTCGTGCAGTACAAGAGCACAAGCCCCATCGCCTTCATCGCGCAGATGATGGGCGTTTCCTGGGGCGCGATGGCAGGCGCGTTCCTGGCGCCCTTCCTCTACGCCCTCTACTCGAAGAAGGTCACCGCGGCCTCGTGCTGGGCATGCTTCATCCTTGCGCCTGCCTTCACGCTCATCGGCGTTTTCTGCCGCGACGCGATGCCGGGCATTCTCAAGTCGCCCATCAACGCGGGCGCGCTCGCCATGCTGGGCGGACTCGTGGTTGTGCCGATCGTGAACCTCTTCAGCCGCAAGCCGCCAAAGGACCTCGTAGACGGTGCTTTCGCCTGCTACGAGAAGACCACCGTGGTGCAGCAGTCCACAGCCCTCGGCGCCGAGACCGTGCGCTAGCGCCGCGAGTAAAAGTTGTGGACAGTCCCAGTAAAAAGTTGGGGACAGTCCCCAACCGCCGATGGGGACAGTCGCCAATGGGGACAGTCCCTGCGAATGCGGAATGCGGAAGTTCGACAGGAAATTCGACAGGGCGAATGCATCTTCTTTCCTGCTTCTGACTTGATCGCCATTCGATCTGAGCATCGTCAGCGCTCTTCACCGGCTTGCAAAGGCTCAATATGCCCATGAGCTGGCATTCTTACCACCTCTGCACCATGCCGCGGCAAAACGCCCCCTGCGCACGACTCGTTGTCGTACGCTTCAGATGAGAATGCTGTGTGGTTTCCGGGACTCCTCGACGAGTTGTCGGCATATGGCGGTAACGTCTCCTACGTCCGCCAACCGCTGCTCTGCCGTCAGGCGGCGCGCGCAGGCGGCACTTCCCACAGGAGCGCCGAGCACATCCGCGCAGAGCGCGTGCCTGGCGCCGGGAATCCGTCGGGCAGCTGAGAAAGAGCGCGCCGCGCGAACTCGACCGAGCCTATGAACGCTCCGCGGAACACGTGCAGCGTCACGCGGATCGCCTGCGAGGCGCGGATGCGTGGCGGCACATGCGCCACGCCGCCAGTCTCTCCGCCGTAGCCGCACGCCCCTTCGCCGCCCGCCGGTGATCCGTCCACCGGGCCCCGGGCCTCATGCTCCGCGACATCCCCCTTCGCGGCATGGCGCTCGCATATCTCATGCAGGCTCTCCTGCGTCAGGTCATCCGGAAGCCTGTCCGCAAAGATCGCCTCCATGTGCGCACGGGCCTCCTCCCACGGGCAGCCGAGCATCCTCTCGTACATCCGCCTGCAGACGGCGGAGCGGGGACCATCGCCAAGCGCGCACGAGAAGCTGCTCCAGCGCCAGCTTCCGGGAGCGTCGGCGATTCCCGCCTTAACCGGATTGAACTCAATGTAGGCGGCGACGACCGCCAGAACCGCCGCCGTCGGTTCCTCGACTCCGCTGTGAAAGCGCCCCTGCCACAGCGCACCCTCGTGCCTGGCCTTTCCCTGCGGTGAGTTGAATATGTGTGTCACGCGTTCCTTCAGCGTCTTCATGAACTGCGATATGTTGTACATGCGCCTGCAGAGGCGCTCCCTGTCGGCCATGGCTCTCACCGCGCAACCCGCCTCCTCGAGCCTGCACCAGCCGGCAACCCTCCTCTCGGCTCGCTCGCGGCCATAGATGCCGGAGAGCCTCTCCACGAACTCGTCGTCGTCGAGCATGAAGCCCACGGCAGGCCGCGGCCGGGAGACTGTCCCCTGTGGCGGGCTGGGCCACATCGGTTCGCGACACTCGGGCGGACGCATGCCGAACGCGTACGCATCAGGCTCTCGGCCTTCATCGATCCAAAGCTCCCCGGGCACCCTCGGCACGTGCACGAGGATGTGGATGTGGTTGTCCATTATGCACCATGCGTAGACCTCCACGCCGGAGAAGATTGCCGTGCTGTAGACGATCTCCATGATCCTGTCTTTCACCGTTTCACCGGCGAGCAGCATCGCCCTGTGCGCGATGCGCGTAGTCACGTGGTAGACCGCGTCGGGTATTGACACCCTGTTCTTCCTTGCCATTGCCGTTTCCTTTCTTGTGTTCTTACTGTAAAACACGGCACATCCCAATGCGTGCCGAGACATGAATATTATCGCACATTTTGGGCAAGACAAATGTGAAAAGATTGTCAAGAATTATGCCGGCGGGAACGGCCTCTAGCCAGTCGCTGATGGGGACAGTCCCGCTGTGCTCCCTCTCTGATGGGGACAGTCCCGCTGTGCTCCCTTGTGCTCCCGGGGACAGACCCCAAGATTGTTATTATGACAAGCTGCACATCGGCCATCGTGACCAATGGCCATCTCCTCTCTCTGACGTATTTTTAGTATAATAACGATGCCAAGGACACATCTAAAGAAAATCAGCATTAAGAGAAAAGTCAGCGTGAAGACAAAGGACGACATCAGGCGGCAGATGCGCGCGCGGCGCAGGGCGCTTTCCCCGGAGGAACGCGAACGCGCGGCGAAGATCATCTACGCCAGACTAATCGAAGACGACGACATTAGAGCCACGATTGACCCGTTCGAATGCGGCGACATCGTCGCCGTATATCTCGCATCGCCGGACGAAATAGACCTTTCGGACGTCATACGCTGGCTGATAGATCTCGGCGCCAAGGTCGTAGCCCCGCGCTGGAACGGCGAGACGTACGAGCTCGCGATGCTCAAGAGCCTTTCCAACGCCGACCTGCGGCGCGGACCGATGAATATTCTCGAACCCGCCGAGGCGATGATTGTGAAGCCATCGGACGTCGATGCGTGGATTGTCCCAGGACTTGCCTTCACAAAGGACGGCAAACGCCTCGGCTACGGCGGCGGATGGTATGACCGCCTTCTCGCATCAGCCGCTAAGTGGTCAATTAAGATCGGCGTGGCCCACGAATTCCAGATCGTCGAAGACCTTCCGCACGAACCGCACGACGTTCTCCTTGACCGAGTCGTCACAACCGCCCTCAATGACAAGCGTCTCACATTCACCGAAACATCAGACGGATTCCATGCATCCGTAACCGTCGATTCCCTGCCTAGGCAACGTGCGCTATTCTTCTTCTCCCTATTTGGACTCTGCATGTTCCCCACGGTGGCATGGTTCACGGTAATGTTCGTAAGGTACATTGCAAAGGGCGCAACCGCCCTGCCAATATGTGCCGGTGTAGCGGTGTTCCTTGTAATGGTGGTGATAGCCGCCGTTTCCATCTTGTCTCTATTGCGCGTATTGGGCGGACCAGAAACTGCAGAAATGGAAGTGAACGGCGAGTCCGGCGTCTGCCGAAAACGCTTTCTCGGATTCAGTCCGCGCCGCACCATCCGTTTTCGCTGGAGTCCCTGGGCGCATGCTGTTCCGTTCGGCCACTACTTTTATCTGGCATCTGGGAATCAAAACTTTTCCGTTGCAGAAGGCGGTGTCGAACAAGTCCTCTTCAGAACATACGGCGACACTGCATCCGAACTGGCAATCCGCATGAACATCGCGCACAATGTAAATCATGAGCAGATTGCCAAATCAACCGAGGCAATCCTTGCCGCCCTTCCGCGCGGGATGAGCATCGTGCGCAACGATACGTCAGAGACGATTGAAGTCCAAGTTCGTTCGC
>JAFUDL010000376.1 GCA_017459225.1 Kiritimatiellia bacterium | reverse complement strand
GGAGGCGTTGGGCGCGCATGCGGCCTCGAGCTCCATCTCAGTGTAGTCGCTCCACGCCGTTCCCACGCGCACCGCCACGTCGGCCGCGCGGCGTACGGACGCCCCGCCGCCCGGCAGTAGCATGCCGCCCGCGACGCCCACGTAGCTGCGCGACGTGAGCCAGACGGCCTCCGGCTCATTTGGATACGCCACGGCCGCAAACGCCGCGAACGCTGCAAGAATGGACAGCGAAAAGAACTTCATTTCTTCACCATCTCCGTTATCGCACTCAGGAACTGGTTCACGTCGGTGAAGCGGCGGTACACGGACGCAAAGCGTATGTACGCCACCTCGTCGAGCTCGTGCAGGCGCTCCATCACGAGGCGGCCTATCTGGTCCGAAGCGACCTCCTCTCCCTCCAGCGCCGACATAACGCCGCCGATGAGATCCTGCACCTTCGCCTCTGGAATGGGACGCTTCTGGCAGGCGATGCGCACCGACTTCTCGAGCTTCTCGCGCTGGAACACCTCGCGCCTTCCGTCGCGCTTCACCACGAACAGGTCGTCGCGGTCTATCTCCTCGTGCGTCGTGAACCTGTGCCCGCACTTCAGGCACTCGCGCCTGCGCCGCACCACCGCCCCCTCCTTGGACGAGCGGGAGTCCAGCACCTTGTCGTCGTCATTGCCGCATTTCGGGCACTTCACCGCGTGGGCCTTTCAGTTCGAGCACGTCGTTTGGCGCACTACTTGCCGTTGGGGCACATCGTGCAGTGGCGGCAGTCGAGGTTGATGGGCAGCGGCGGCGGCTCGCCGTGGCGGCGCGCCCACACCGATCCAAGATGGTTGATGAGCGCGAGCAGCAGGCCGAGCGTTATGAAGCCGCCAGCGGGCAGTATCGCGAGCACCACGGAGTTCGAGTGGATGTGCTTGATCGCGATGTCGCCCCACACCGTCAGCGAGCCTGCGCCCACTATCTCGCGCACAGAGGCGATGAGTGCGAGTGCGAGCGTGAAGCCGATGCCCGTACCGAGACCGTCGGCGATCGAGTCGATGACCCCGTTCTTGCATGCGAACGCCTCGGCGCGGCCGAGGATGATGCAGTTCACCACGATGAGCGGAATGAATATACCGAGCGACTCGGACAGCGCCGGCAGAAACGCCTGCATCAGCAGGTCGATCGTCGTGACGAACGCCGCAACTATCACGATGTAGCACGGAATGTGCACGGCGCCCGGTATCACCTTCCGGAGAAGCGACACCAGCGCGTTCGAGCACACGAGCACGAACGACGCGGCAAGCCCCATCCCGAGAGCGTTTTCAAGGGATGTGGTCACCGCGAGCGTGGGGCAGAGCCCCAGCACCAGACGAAACGTGGGATTGTTCTTGAAGATCCCGTACCAGAATGCAAGCCATGTCTTCATGGCGGATAGTATATCATATTTCGCCGCGTTGTGCCACTTGCGCCCGCTAGCGGATGAAGATCGCCGTGCCGCTGCGGAACATGATCTGGATGTTGCCGTCCTTCATCGTCACCTTGAACTGCTTCGTGTATGGCTGGCCGTTCACCGTCACCGCCACTGGCACGTTGGCCGCGAGATCAGCCGCCGCAAGGCCGTACGCAGGACTCACCTTGATCGCGCCCACCGCAGGCTCCGAGGTGAAGTCGACGTCGATTCCGCCAAGGTTCGCGAACATGTCGGCAGAAGCGTTCTCGAACGCAAGGAGTTTCGTGAGATCGTGCGTGCCGGGCGCCACGTTCGCGTAGGCGAGCTTCGCGCCCTCGAACTTGAACGGACCCGACACCGTAGCGCCAGTGCCAGTGGCCTTGACTGTTCCGTAGACCTCTGCCGCGCCCTCCGTGACGTTGTTGTAGAGCGTCGCGTTCGAGGCGAGCGTCACGCCGCCCTGGATGTAGCCGTCGGGACACACCGTCATCGGAAGCGTTGCCTCGCTGAACAGCGTCTCAGCTCCGCCAGCCACCTGATAGGAGACAGGCTGCTTGTTCTGGCCGCTCCACGGACCGGCGTTGCCAGTGAAGTCCGCCGTCTGGACACGGAACTTGTGCCAACCCTGCGCAAGCGTGACAGTGTAGGAGAGCGTGTTGTTGCTGTCGCCCGTCAATCCCGAATCCACGCCGTCGATCCAGAGCGCCGCGCGGTCGTCGTAGTTGCTGCGGAACGTCCACGCCTTGCCCGCGTTCTCCGCCGTCACGAAGAACCAGCCCTCGTAGCGGTTCACCGTGTAGCCGTTGAACCACGTCGTGTCGGTGCTGCCGTACCACGTGAGCTTCTGCAGGTTGTTCGTGATGCAGCAGAAGTCCCATGCGAAGTCGTTCTTGAAAGTATTGGCCGTGACGTCCGTCGCCGTTCCCTTGTAGTGGCTCCAGCGGATCGTGTTCGCGTTGTTCGGGTCGCCCATGTCGGCCGCAGGACGCATCTTCAGGTTCTTCACGTTGAAGCGCGCGTAGGCGGACATCGTGGGATCCTTGTAGCCGACCGTATGGTATGCGTGGTTGGCGGCCGGACCGAATCCGCCGGTGTTGTCGGAGATCACATGACGGAAGGAGTGCCAGCCAGCCGTCGTGATTTCCTTCGTGCCCGTGACGGTGTCGCAGTCCGCAGTCGAGATCATCACCTGCTCGCCGTCGATCCACAACGCAACGCGGTCGTCGCATCTGCCCTCGAACGACCATGTGCCGGTCTTGGACTCCTCGACATAGAAATGTCCGACGGCATACGTTTCGGTGTTGTTCATATCGCCGAACGGTCTCGCGGCCTGCGCGTAGTTCGTGAAGAGCAGCGTCTCGTCGTGCGTGATCGTGCCGCGCGTCGTGCCGCCGGGCTTCTTGTTGAAGCGGCCTACGATGCTGTTCGCGTTGCTCAAGTCGCGGTCGCCGAAGTCGCGGGCGGTGAACACCGCGCTGCGGTTCGTCGCGATGTTGACGGTCGCCTTTGCGCCCTCGCCGATGTCGAGACCGCCGAGGAGCTACGCCGCGCCCTCGAGACCCGCCGTGAAACCGTCGCCAATAGTCCACTTGCCGCCGATGACGCCCTGCATCTCCTTGTTGCCGACGAGCGTCGCCGCGCCGTTGAGCGTCACGTCGCCGTCTCCCGTCAGCGCGGTGTTCCATGTCGCCGTCGTGCCGTCCGCCTGGGTGAGCGTCCAGCCGTTCGCGTCGCCGTCCTTGAAGCAGGTGGAGATGAAGTGCGGGATCGACCAGTTGGCGGTGGCGTTGAACTCGCCGCCCTTCAGCACGATCTGTCCTTCGTCCGTGTTGTCCTCGAACCGCGCAAGAAATCCCGAGCCGCCGTAGTTGAACGTGCCGCCGTTCTGGATGAAGCGCGATGTGTTGCCGCCGCCGAACGCATTGCTGCTGTTGCGAAGGCGGATCGGCGCCTTGGGGACGTTCATCGTACCGGAATTCATGATGAAGTCCGAGTGCGGTCCGTCGTGGGCGATGTAGAAGAGGTCTTCGGTGAGGTTCACCGTGCCGCCGTCAACGGTAAACACGGACATGATGCTGCCGCTCGTGCTCGTGCCGTTGTCGCCAACGCAGATCTTTGTCGTCGTGAGCGTCGTACCCGCCCCGATGGTGACGTAACCGGACGCGATACCGCCCCAGCCCAGATAGAGACCTCCACTGGAACCGGTCAGCGCGCCGATGTTGATCGTCGAATTGAGGAACGTGACGTCAACCGTGGAGTCCGCGACATCCGCAACGCCAAAGGCGAAGGCGTTGATGTTCGCGCCGGTGTACGTGCCGCTCTGGCGGAGGTGCACGATTTCAGAGCCTCTGGCTCCGTTCAGCGTCCAACCGCTCGTCGGCACGCCGCCTTCCAGATTCGCAGTGCCACCCGAAACCCCCAACGTGCCGTTGATTGCGCCGGTGTAAACTGCCGTGCCTGAGGCATGTGTAAGCGTCGCGCCGGAGGCGACCGTGATGGGGCCGCCGATCGTGGGCGTACCGGCGCCGATACTGATGGTGTTCGCGCCCGAGTCCGCCACAATGGGAAGCGAACGGGGATAGGCGTTGTAGAAGATAATCTTTCCATCCGCAAGGTGGACGCCGTCGGAAATGCTGTACGTGTAGGTGTCCGGTCCCTCAAACTGCACCACGCCTCCGTCCGCGATCAGAAGCGAACCGAGCGTCACGTCGGTATAGACAATTCCAAACGCGCTAGTGTTCTTCACCGTGAGCGTCTTTCCGGGACCGTATATCGTGCCGTTGTTCCGCACATAGCCGGAAAGACCGCCGCGCACGTCGTATCGCACCGTTCCACCCACCGATGCATCGTCGTCGAGAACGAGATTGCTGATCGTGCGATATCCAGGAAGGTTGTCGTTGACGACGGCGCCCTTGCCCTCGTATCCATCGCCGGCGATATGGACGACCTTGTCACGCGTGACTTTCGAGCGGGCGTCATCGGTAGTGGACGACGAGTTGTAGTTGAGGTCAAGTGTACCGCCGTCCGCAACGACGATCGGCGAGGTGTCCGCCGACGCGCCGAGCGCATGGTCCACGAGGTCCTCGCCGACCTTGAACACGCCGTTCGAGACGACGATCGGCTGCGCGTCGAGTCCGCCCGTTGCGTTGAATGTGAACGTGCCCTCGCCCTTCTTGTAGATCGTGCCGGGGCCGCCGAGCTTGCCCGCGCCGTTGAGCGCCACGTCGCCATCCGTGGAAATCGTCACGTCGTTCGCCGAAACGTCGGCGGGAAGCGCAATAGTCGCCGCGTCGGCGACCGTCGCGTTAGCGTAGGGCGCAAACGAGACCTGTTCGCCCGCCGCGTTCGTCCAGGCCGCGACAGCAGTTGACCACGTGGCGTCTCCAGCCGGATGCCAGAAGAGGTCCGCCGCCGCGCTGCCGCCGGACGTGGCCGTGTAGGAAAGAATGCCGCCCGAAACGGAGAATGAACCCGTGACGCCCGCCGGGACTAGCGCCGTGAACTTCGCCTCGTCGCCTGCCGCGACACCTGTGAGGAGCGGCGTCGCGACGCCGTTCACGAACGTGAAGCCCGTCATGTCAACCGAGACCGTTCCCTCTTCGGGCAAAACG
>JAFUDL010000375.1 GCA_017459225.1 Kiritimatiellia bacterium | reverse complement strand
CGATGATGCTGCTTGCCGGCGAAGTGCGCCTTTACCTCGAGAGCCAGCTCGTGCACGGCGAGGTGCACGGCCATGCCCGCAAGCACAATATCCGCCCTATGCTCGTGGCCCTCGACATTCCCAAGGCTCTGCCGTACATCGATGCCTTCACGAAGGTGGAGCCGCCTGTCGACGCAGCGTGCAAGTTCGACGTGAATCTGCGCAACAACGACCTGCACATCTTCCTCGACCTCCATCCGCTGGGCGGCTTCTACAACGGCGTGCCGCTCAAGCGGGCGGACGGCACTGTGGACGTGAGGGTGTTCGTGCGCGACACCTACCAGAACGCGCGCATCGAGGTGGGCTCCAGCGAGCGTCCGCTCGCCGTCTCCATTGCCGACGGCACGTCGATGAAGGGCACCATCGTGTACGAGAACACGAACGACGTAGGCTACGTTGACTTCGACGTTGCAAGCCACACCTCGCTCAGCAACGCGCTTGCGGTAGCGGACGTGATGAACGACGGCACGCTCGACTGCATAGTCCCCGAGACCGTTCCCGACATAACCCTCAAGGGCCGACTCGCCGTTGATCCGCGCCATGCCGCCGCGAACGACCTGCATGGCACGCTGGCCTTCGAGCGCGGCTCGGTGCTGTCCATCCCGCTCAGGGACGCCTCGGGCGAATTCCACCTGAAGGGATGCGACGTGATGTTCACCAACGTGACCGCCAAGTCGACGCGCGGCGGATCGCTTTCGGGAAACGGCAGAATATCCATTCCTGACTTCAAGCAGGACAACGCGAAGTTCAAGGTGGACATCACTTGCCGCGACGTGCCGCTGACGGACGTTGCCGAGACGTTCAAGGTCGACCTTGGCGACAGGTACGGGCGCGTTGACGCGAATGTCTCCTTCTCAGGCCCCATCGCCTCCAACGCCGTTGCGCGCCTCTCAGGCGAGGGCCATGTGACGAGCCGCGATGGCCATCTTGCGCAGATGAAGATATTCGCCGGCCTCACCGAGTACCTTGCGCGCCATGTGCCGGGAATAGCGGGCCTGGTGAACCAGTCGCATGGCTCGCTCGACTTCGCGATAACAAACGGCGTGTTCACCTCGTCCAACATCCGCGTTGAGGGCGAGATCTTCTCGATACAGGCGCGCGGCTCGTACGACATCCCGAAGGACAGCCTCGACTTCACCGCGCGCGTCACGCTCACGAAGAACGAGAGCTTCCTCGGCAAGCTCGCAACGCCGATCACGTGGCCGTTCGCGAATCTCTCGCGCATGCTTCTCGATTTCAAGATCCAGGGGCCGATCGACAATCCGTCCTGGACGTACAACAAGAACATCATGGACCGCCTCAAGTAGCGACCGTACATGACGGCGTCAATCCAAGAAAGGAAGGGTGAAATGGATAGAAAGGCAAACCGCAAGGCACGCATCGGCGTGTACACAACAGGCCTCAAGGCGTACTGGCCCCAGTTCAAGGGACTCAAGGAGAGGCTTGAGGGATACGGCAGGTTCATCGCCGAGAAGATTGCGGGATTCGGCGACGTGGAGGTGTTCAACTTTGGGCTGGTGGACTGTTCTGACCGCGGAATCGAGGCGGGCGAGTACTTCCAGTCGCACAACGTGGACCTGGTGTTCCAGCACATCGGCACTTACGTTACGAGCGACGCGGTGCTGCCCGTCCACCAGGCGTGCAGGGCGCCTGCGGTGATGCTGAACCTGCAGCCCGCCGTGCAGATCGACTACGCCCATACGTCCACCGGCGAGTGGCTGGCGCAATGCTGCGCGTGCCCGGCTCCAGAGATCGCGAACGCGTTCAACCGCGCGGGGATAAAGTTCCGCATCGTCTCGGGGCTGCTGGGGCTAGAGAAGGCGCCAAAGATAGCGATTGCCGACGAGGCCACGGCGGAGCGTCCGGAGGCCCTGCGCGCATGGAAGGAGATCGGCGAGTGGACGCGCGCGGCGGTGGTGAAGGCGAATCTCGCGAAGGCGCGTTTCGGATTCCTCGGCAACAACTACTCTGGCATGCTCGACATGTATTCCGACTTCACGATGGCCCAGGCGCAGACGGGCATCCACGTGGAGCTGCTTGAAATGTGCGACCTCAACGCGCGCCTTGAGAAGGTGACTGACGAAGAGGTGAAGGCCAAGCTCGCGGAGATCGAGGCGATGTTCGAGATATCGGGCGACTCGCCGGCCGATCCGCTCGCGCGCCGCCCCACCGACGAGCAGCTTGAGTGGTCCGCAAAGGTCGCCTGCGCGCAGGAGCGCATGGTGAAGGACTTCAACCTCGACGCGCTTGTCTACTACTACCACGGCGCGGACGGCAATGCCTACGAGCAACTGCAGAGCGGCTTCATCGTGGGCCACTCTCTCCTCACCGCGCAGGGCGTTCCATGCAGCGGCGAAGGCGACCTCAAGACCGCCATCGCCATGAAGACTTGCGACATCCTCGGTCTTGGCGGCAGCTTCTGCGAGATAGTAACCACGGACTATCTGACGGGCACGATCCTTCTCGGCCACGACGGACCGTTCCATCTCAAGATCGCAGAGGGGCGTCCGATTCTGCGCGGCCTTGGCGTATATCACGGCAAGCGCGGCTCTGGCGTCTCGGTGGAGGCGAAGGTGCGCGCGGGCGAGGTGACCACGCTCGGCCTCACGCAGACGGGCGACGGCAAGCTCAAGTTCATCGTCACCGAGGCCACGGCAACGAAGGACCCGATCATGATGATCGGCAACACGCAGACGCACGTGCGCTTCGACGTCGATCCCGATACGTTCATGGAGCGCTGGTTCGCCGAGGCGCCGATCCACCACTTCGCGATGTCGGTGGGCCGCAACGCGGGCGTCTTTGAGAAGGTGGGCGACCTGCTCTCTATTCGCACCGTGCGTGTGTAGGAAGATGACATCGAGATCAAGGGCCGCGATGTGCGCGGCACCGTGGAGCGTTCGCCCTGGACGTTCATGGTCTACATTGGCTACAAGTTCTGACGTTCCCGAATCTTCTTGGGTGCGATTT
>JAFUDL010000374.1 GCA_017459225.1 Kiritimatiellia bacterium | reverse complement strand
GTGGCCGCGTCGTTGCCGTGGCCCGCCCAGTCGATGCGGCCGCCCTCGGCCATGATGAAGAACCCCTCGTCGCCGTCGAGCATCTCGATCGTCTTCTCGACCATCTCGGCCAGCGTCGGCTGGGAGCCGTCGGCGTCGATCGCGGCGTCAAGCGCGTCGTTCGTGAACTTGGTCAGTATCTTCCCGTCGCCCGGCTTCAGGGCGAGGAACTCGTCCTTGGTCGTCACGAGGCGATAGCCCTTCGAGCGCGCGTACTCGTAGGCGTCGCCGCACGCCGCGTACTGGGTGTGGTTCGTGGAATTGCGCGGCGTGACGCTCAGGCCCCCGCCGGCGAAGAAGTCGAAGCCCGAGTCCGCGAGGTCGAGCGAAATGCCGTAGGCGTCGCCCCGGTTCTTCCTGTGCGCGTAGAAGCCGGCCGGCGTCGCGTGGGTGATCGTCACTGTCGTCACGATGCCGACCTTGCGGCCGGCCTTCTTCGCGGCCAGCGCCGACGAATAGACCGGCTTGCCCTCGGGGTCGACGCCCGAATAGTGGTTGCGCGTCTTCGCGCCGCAGGCGATCGCCGTGGCCGCCGCGGCCGAATCGGTGACCAGCGAGTCGGACGAGCAGGTGCGCGTCGTCGCCGTGAACGGCAGAGTGTTCATCGCGAGCTGGCCGTTGCCGGCCTTGCGGGAGAACTCGTCGGCCGTCATTCGCTGCGGGACCGACATCCCGTCGCCGATGAAGAGGAAGACATACTTGGGCCCGTCGGCCCACCCGCAGGCGGCGGCGACGGCAAACGCGATTGCTATCAGTTTCTTCATGCCCCTATTATACCATATATGGCGGCGGCGCAACAAGACCGTCGGGGCAAATGCGCGACAAACCGCCGGGATGTTTTGCTATAATATGAACCGATGCTAGCCAAACTACATGAACGGCTCGGCGACTTCTGGTGGTATTCGCTGATGATCTTCTGCGCCTGCCGCGCGGCCGACGTGCTCAACGCCTTCGTCGGGCTGTGGCTCGTGCCGAAGTACGTCGACCCGTCGGAGCTCGGCGCAGTCCAGCCGCTCGCGCAGTTCGCCAACTTCCTCGCCATCCCCGTCGCCGTCTTCGCCAACACCTTCAGGAACGAACTGACGCGCCTCTCGATCGAACGCGCGTTCGGCAAGCTCAAGACGCTCATGCGCGGCGTGTTCGTGGCGACAGCCGTCTTTCTCTTCCTCGCGATCGTCGTCGCCCGGTTCGTGCTGCCAGCGTTCCTTGAGCGCATCCGCATCGTCGAGGGATCGCTTGGGCTGCTCATCATCGCCGCCTCGTTCGTCGGAACCGTCGCGCCGATCTACTCGAACGCGCTTCAGGCGCTCAAGAAGTTCAAGGCCCAGGCGATTCTCAACATCGCCGGCGCGCCCGTTCGGTTCGCCGCGATGCTCGTCGCGATGCCCTTTCGCGCACTGTCGGGCTACTTCGTCGGACAAGCCGCCTCGCCGCTCTTCACGATCGGCGCGTCGGTCGTGGCGCTCAGGAAGGAGCTCTCGGCCCCTGCCGAGATCTATTGGACACGCGACATCGTGAGGCGCTTCACCCGGCTGTTCACGCTCTTTCTCGTCGGCGCAGTCGCAGGCGGCGTTTACATGGTCGTCGAATCGACCGTGCTCCGCCAGCGCTTGCCAGATATCGACTCGGCCGGTTATTACATGGCGACGCGATTCTCCGAGATCGCCAATCTCCTCGCCGTGACGCTGTCGTTCACCCTGTTTCCTTTCACCGCCGAGAAAGCCGCCTCCGGCAGGGACTACCGCCCGCTGGTTCTCAAGGCGCTGGCCGTCAATGCCGTCTTCTGCCTCGTCCTTGCGCTGTTCCTTGGACTGTTCGGACGCGAACTCCTCTCGCTCCTCCCGCACGGCGATAAATATGCCGCCTATTGGTGGGCGATTCCCTGGCTAGTCGGGATGTCTTTCCTCGGATCGGTCATCGGCTTCTTTCTGACGGCAGAAGCATCGGCCAACCGCTTCGGCTTCCTGAAATGGATGGTTCCGTTCGATCTCGCCTACCCGGCCCTTCTCTTGCTCGTGACGGGCTACGGCTACTATGCCGCATATCTCCCCGAATCGTGGGCGGCCTTTCTCGACGCGCACAACATCCGATCGCTCGACACAATGCTCTGGTGGATGACCGCCGCAACCACGATCAAGGCAATTGGATGTCTGGCATCATGGACAGCAGCAGGTGGCAATCCTCATCCGCGACAATCCAGACCGGAACTCGACATCGACCAAGGATGAATCGATCTCTTCCGCTTATTTCGGGATGTTCGTTCGCCAAACAACTTCTTACTCGTAGACGGGACGTTTGATTAGTTCGAATATTCCGCACCCGTATGTACAACCAAAATCGTCTATCAGCCCCTGGTTGTCCTCAATCACAACATTTGAATGCATCGCCCCCGCATCGTCAACATACGAGAACGACACAACATCATATGTGCGCCCTAGGTAATCAAGCAGAAATTGGACATGGAATACTCGATGCGCATTAAATTCTATCCTCATTGGGCCAATCGGGACAGAGAAATATAGCATTCCACCGGGTTTAAGTAGACGTCCAAGATTATCGATGCCTTTCCGCCACCCATCAGGATCCAGTTTATCACCATAACGGCCCAATCCAAAATGTTCAATCGCATGCAACGAAGAAACAGAATCAAAGGCGCCAAGCAATTCTTCCGGGATACTGCCCATAAAATCACATTGGAGAAACTTGATATTCTTGACAGAGCTGGACAATGGTCGGATATCAACAACTTCGATCTCTCTGTATGCCGCGACATGTGCGACAAAACCATCTACACGTGATCCAACGTCAATATGGCGGATGGGCTTGTTCTCGTAAATCCGCTGAGCGACAAACAAATCTTGATTGAAATAATCGCCAACGGCAACACCTGCTTTATCCGACCGGTCATAAACACACGGGAAAAGAGCACCTTCGAGGAAGCCATTAAACCCGCCAAGCCCCTTGAACCGTCTTAATTCACAGAAAAAACCACACATCTTGAGAGCCACCCTGATGCTCGCCAGGGGAGCCGAAAGCAGCCGCCTTGCGAGACGGAGCAACAAACCTAATATCTTCATGCCTCTCTCCTTAAAATGAGCTGCTTCATCAACAAACAGAAATTTCTCCATGTTCGCGCAACACCTTGACGACGCCATGCTGCAAAACGTTTTTCAAGAGCAAGAGCACATCTAACAATCATCCACTGTCGCATGCGTCGTACGGATTCTATGTCTTCAAG
>JAFUDL010000373.1 GCA_017459225.1 Kiritimatiellia bacterium | reverse complement strand
TCCGGCAAGTTGAGCTTCGTGACGGCGACGCCGACCGTTGTCGCACAGCCGAGTTCGCGCGCCTTGCAGAACATGGAGAGAATGTGCTCGACGGGCGTGTCGCTGTCGGTGTTCGCCGCGAACGACCGCAATCCCGGCATGCTCATTAGAACGTGGATGCCGCGTTCGGCGCAGAACCGCAGCACGTCCTCCGTCATCGCGCGTCCGTTCGAGAGCAGACCGACCTTCGCACGTTTCGCCGCGAAGTCCATCAGCTCAAGGCATCCTTCCTTCAAGAGCGCCTCGCCGCCCGTGAACGAAAACTGCGTCACGCCCGCCGCCGAATATGCCTCGACGAGGCGCTTCCATTCGCCGACCTCCATCTCCTGCCCCGGCTTCAGCATCCCCGCAAACCACGGACACGAACAGAACCTGCACGCATGGTTGCAGCGGTAGGTCAGTTCAAGGACGGCGACAGATGGGAGGATGGTCGTCATTTCACGGTCGCGGTGCCCAGCAGCTGCTGTAGACGGGGCAGCGATTCCTTCAACGTGTGCTGGTCGCCCCAATCCCCCCTCCATGTCTTTTCACCCGTCAGAAACGCCCTCAGAATCCGTGCGTCGTATCTATCGACGATCGTTCGCTTGCCGTTGATCACCCACGCCAGCTTCTCGATGCGGTCAATGCCGCAGATGATAGGATCAATTCTCACCCAATCCACAGGATCACCCGGTCGTGCCGGCAGACGCTTCAAGCGCGCACCCTCGTATTCCACGCCATGACCCGACTTCAAATTGCTCCATTTCCGAACAGACAACTCGTATCTGCTGACTGTACGCAGTACCTGTGAATCGGACCTCGGCGCCGATCTGATGTTCACATTGTCCCCTAGAAGTTCGCCTGTTTCCGAAATGTACTTTGCGTTGATCCAACACTCCTGCGTGAACGGATTGCACTTCTGGCAGAGCACCGACTCGTCAAGCGCGATGTCAAGCCCGAGCGCGCGGAGACTCGCCGCGTCATCGCGGAAGCGCGCGAGCGTATTTGCCATCCGCCGGATGTTCGCCGGATAGACAGTGTGCGTGCCGCATTTCGTGCAGACGTACTCAAAGCGTTCCGGCTGTGGCATCGCCATTCTATAGCACGTCGCCTGCGGTCCACGTCGAACCTTCGGCTCGGGCAAGGCCGCGAGCCTGTCGAGCATCGCGTTCAGCTCGGCGCGATTGAAATCCTTGCCTTCCACCACAAGCGCAGAGAGCGCCGCGATGCCAATGCCAATCTGCGTCATCTGTGTTTTCATGGGCATTATGGTATCATGCCATACGCTCAAAGTCAAGCGGCTCACGTATTCGTTGGCATGCTGAGCACTTCTGTGAAATTCACCTCCGAGCCTTTTGATGATTGGAAACAACTATTTGAAACAACTTACCTTTGGCGCACGGGCTAACTCGCCCGTGCCCATCGGCTAATCTAAAACGATACAACCATATCAATATCTAATGAGGATAGATGGATAAGATGCGCGGGCGAGTTAGCCCGCGTACCTCTCTCAAAGTTGTTTTTACCAGTTGTTTTGGTTGTTTCCAATTTCAAAACGTATAGGTGAAAAACGCGGATGTGCCCGTGCACGCAAAAAGATCACGTTACGCAATTTCTTTGCATAGTTACTCGCCCCGCATGAATCCGCAGCGGCAATCAGGGCGCGTATCGGTTCCTCATGGGCTGGCGCATCAATCTTTCCCAGACGCTCAAAATCGGCTGCGGTTCCCTTGACGGCCTCACCCCACCGGACATCCCCCAAATCAAAGAGCGCCTGAGCCGTTCTGATTCGCAACTCGGGCGAACGGCAATAGAGCCCATCGGCGAGACACGCCATCGCCTCGGCCTTGAGAAACGATTCCTTCACCGCTGACTGGCAATAGCGCAAAGCTGCACCCAACACCTCGTTCCGCATCACGCGTCTTGCCAACGCCCGAACCACCTGCATGACCTCCCGGTCGCATTCAAAGCATGCGGAAAGACAATTCACAAGTGTTTCAAGGCAGTCGCATGGGATGGACGGTCCCCGTGCCATTTCCAGATAGCGTTGCCGCAATGCTTCCCGATCCGGATGATACCGCATCACCTTCAAGGCCATTCGCACGAGCGGACCATTTGCTGAGCCTAGTGCTGCCGTCACCAACTCCTCTTGATACTTCGATTCGGCGTTGAGGGCGGCCAGTTGTTCCCACACGTAGAGCCAATCCCCGGATAAATCCTGCCCGCTGGCTTTTTGCAGATAGTAGCCAACGTATCCTGGGGCGAAGCAAGGCTTCAGACGGCGGAAGACGGGCGTATCGGGGCACCCAAACAGCATCAAGTGTCGTTTCGCACGGCTCATGGCCACGTACAGCAACCGATCCGACTCTCCCTGCGAATCCCCCACGCCTTTCAGAACATCCGTTACATCAGGAATCACGATCGCGTCGAATTGACGTCCCTTCGCCTTGTGAATTGTCGAGAGCACGATTTTCTCGTCGCCGACAAGTAAATCGGCCTCTTTCAATCTCCTCATCCGATCCCATTCAGCGGAAAGAAAATCTCCCAGAACCCGTTCCTCGCCTTGGCAGACAGAATCCACATATCGCAGAAACTTTTCGATCCGTTCCCGCGAATGCCCTTCCGCCTCCTCAAACGACTCTGTATCCGCATCGTCGCGTACGCCACCCAGCTCCGGCCACAATTCACGCAGGGAGTATCGTCTGGGCTTCCCAAATGCCACATCGGAGAACAACTTGAAGAGAGCGCGAATTGATTCCGCGTGCGCGAGAGCCGCCGTCCCGTCCTGCACCGCATCCCGCAATGTTTCACGAAGGGATTGCAATGTCTTGCGATGGCGCCATGCCCACATCCGCCGACGGTTCCCAGGGTAGGGGAATGAGGGGATGCGATTTCCTTTCTCCCACAACCCCATCGGATCAAACCCGGCTGCAAACATCTCGCGCACCAGATACCGCGCCGCTTTGGCGGAAAAGGCGCCAGACGCAAATCGACGCATCAACCGCGCCCAGTCCGTGCGCGAAGCCTTCCCCACCAGCACGGAAACATACGCGATAAAATCGCGCATCGCCGCGAGGGCAAAGAGATCGACGCCAGAAACCTTCGTGTAACGATAGCCCAGTTCACACACGCGCATCTCAAGCAGATCGGCATCAAGATTGCGGCGGACGAGAATCGCCACGTTCGACGCCGTTCCCGAATCCAACAGCCTCCGCACGCACTGCAACACGCCCTCCTCGGTTGTCGTTCCCGTGGCGAACACCTCGCCGTTCGCGCGGCGTGCATCGGACGGCTGCGGAAGAAACGCCCATTCGGATCGCAAGGCGTCAAGGGAATAGCGCATCAGGATTTCCAGCAGCAGAGGCGTCGCGCGGAAATTCGTCTTGAAGAAATGGCGTTCGCACGTGCGCGCGTTCTCGGCGAAGTTTTCCTCCGAGGCGCCAAGAAAGGAGAAGATCGCCTGCTCGGCATCGCCGAAATACACACTCACTGCCTGTGACGCCGTCAGCCCCTGCACGATCTGCCACTGTAGTGGATTCAGATCCTGCACCTCGTCGATCAGCACCCAGCTGTAGCGTCGCTCGTCTGCGAGCGGCGACTGTTCCAGGTAGAGGTAGGCCTCGTTGATGAGGTCGTCGAAATCCACGCTGTAAAACTTGCGCTTGAGGCTGACGTAGGCACCGGACAACGCACGAACCACGCCATTTCGATCAAGCTCAAACAGTTCGGGCGGCATCGCCCGAAGGTAATGCCGTGGGATGCCGATCCGCCGCTGGTGCGCAATCTGCACGGCGGTAAGGAGGGCGGCATACGGCGACCGATCCTTCTCCGCGTATGCTGCAAAATATTCCTCTACCAGCTCGTGCAAGTGGTCAACACGCGGCGCGTGGATTTCCCCTGCCGCATCCGTCACGACGCCCCTGATTGAGCGCAAGACGGTGACGCCATGCACGCCCTTGCCTGCTGGCGCGCCCGCCTTCAATTCTGCCCGCAGCACATCGACGACCTCTTTCACGAATGAGAGCTGTTCGCATTCATCCAGTATGTGCCGCGTGGGCGAAAGGCGCTTCACCGAGCAAAGGAAACGGAAGCAGAAATGATGAAGGTTCCCCACTTCCGGCATTGCCGCTTCTTGGCAGTGCGCCTCCACGCGCGTGCGCATTTCAAATGCGGCGCGGTTGGTGAACGTCGCGCAGAGCATGCGCGCGGGGTCGATGCCGGATTCAACCGCGCGCACGATGCGCTGCGAGAGCATCTCGGTTTTCCCAGATCCGGGCGGTGCCAGCACGAGGTGCCGCCCGGCGGAAATCGCCACCACTTTCTGCTGTTCATCGGTGAGGTTCATGCCGTTTCCCTTTCTCGGACAACAACCGGGGGCTGCGCCCTCGCACCCCCAGGCAGGAAAGCGCTTGGGCTCGGTTGCTCATATTCCCCCTTCGCCCGTTGGCACAACGCCTCGTTGCGGGCGTTCATGAGGTGGCAGTTATCGTAATTAACCGGAAAAACCGGCACATCGACAGGAAACGAACTGAGGAAGATCTGGCGTCCTTCCGCCAAATAGCGCGAATCTGCCACGGTCGGATCAAATCGTGGCGGCAGGCCATGCGCCACCGTTTTGATCCATCGCGCATACGGCTCCGCGCGTAAGCGCCGCTCCAGTTCCTTCTCGCCCGGCGAAAGGAACCCGCAAACGGGCACCATGCCGCGACGCGCCTGTTCCACCATCTTTTCGATTTCCGGCAAATGCTGTGCCACGCTCATCCGGCGCGTCAAGCGAACGGGAAACATGAACGGCGAGGCGAGGATCGTCAGGTCGCCGATCGCCGTCCAGAATAGAGCCGGATCAAGAACCGCGTGCCGCACGCCGCTGTGGCGCACGAAGCGATCGGGATGGCCCTCCTTCCACACCTTGCGCGCAGGATTCATCTTGATGTACGTGCGTACAGCGGCGAGCATTCTCCCGGCATTGACGAGCAAGAGCCAGAAATGATCCTCCCATACGAACGCCGGGGCGACGCCGAGGAACGGTGCCACGGCATTCTCCCCCTCGCGCCGGAAATGCTGGAACCAATCAAGGATATCAAAACCCCGCGCCTGATGATAATCGACGATCAAAAGCAGGTGCAGGTGATCGGGCATGATGATGTAGTTGCTCGCGGTGATAAATGGCCACCGTGCGTGAACACCGAGCCACAGCGCCGCCATCGCCTCGCCGGCGGGCAACAGCTCAACGCCCGTGCAAGGCTTGCCACCCTTGC
>JAFUDL010000372.1 GCA_017459225.1 Kiritimatiellia bacterium | reverse complement strand
TCGTTCCAGCGCTGGTAGACCGTGCGGTCCAGGGTGGTCTTCTCCAGCGAGTCGATCTCATCGTGCGCCGCCTTCAGACCGCCCTCGTCGCGCACGCCGAAGTAGCGCGCGCCCGTCTTGGAGGCGATCGACTTGAGCTGCGACTCGTCGAAGGACATGTTGGCGTACTGTATGGACGTGCGCCCGAACATGTCGCGCGCCTTGAACGGCGTGCGGCGCGACTTCGTTCCCACGCCTATCGTGTAGACGCGGATTCCAAGCTTCTCGGCTGCTGCTGCGGCGGCATCTGGCTCCACGACGCCGGTGTTGGAGACGCCGTCGGATAGGAGAATGACTATCTTCGACTTCGGCTCGGCGTCCTTGAGGCGCGCAAGTGCCGTGGCGAGGCCATCGCCGACTGCCGTCATCGTCTCGTCAGGATCGATGGGGCGACCATTCGCGTCGTAGCTCACGCTCGGCACCTGAACGCCTTTTAGCACATGCAGCAGCGCCTCGTGGTCGGCAGTGAGCGGCGCGCGCGACGATGCATAGCCGCCGAACGTGACGAGGCCGATCAGGTCGTCGGGACGCGCCTGAATGAACTTCTTGAAGACCTCCTTCACCACGTCGAGACGCGTCTCGGGATCGCTGCGGTTCGTCGCGAGGTCCAACGCCTCCATCGAGCCCGACACGTCCACCGTCATCGCGATCGCGATTGCGTCCACGCTTCGGTTGCCCTGCGTGAGGGCCTTGCGCGGACGCGCCGCCGCCACTACGAGAAGCGCCGCCCCCGCAAGGAAGATGAACGGCGCGAAGTTCGCCACCTTGGCCCGCCAGCCCGCGGTCTTCGCCGGCCGGCGCCGCACCGGCGCGAACTTGATGCCCGCCCGTCTGCCCCTTCGGAGCATTCGCCCTCCGGCGAGCCCCAGCGGCAGCGCCATAAGAAAACACCATGGCCATGCAAAGCTCATGCCACGCCTCCTTTCTTCGCGGCGGAGGAGCTCTCAGGCTGCGCGGAGTCGGTGCGCAGGTAGTCCTTCGCCTTGTCGGTGGCGGAGTCCGCCATCGCCGGCGTTGCGTCAACGCCCGCGAACTTCACCATGTCGGCCGACTCGAGGAAGCTCTTCAGCTCCGCCACGGCTTCGGGCGTGAATGCGGGGTTGTCCTTCGCCGCCTGGAGGAACTCCTCGGTGGTGAGGTTCGGCGCGCGCACTGAGTGGCGGCGTTCGATGTAGCGGCGCACAACCATCGTGAGCTCAACGTAGAAGTCCTTGAAGAATCCGCGTCCAGGAAGTCCCTTCTTGAGCAGAGCCTCCAGTTCGTACATCGCGCGCTCGATGGGGCTCATGCGGTGGATGCGCACCATCGTGCGGATCTTGCGCACCACAAGCCACACGAGGCAGACAACGCCGGCTACGGCAAGCAGAATGCCAAGGCAGATGCCAACGAGCTTCCAGCTGAGCGGCGGCAGGTCGCGCTTCGGATCGATCTCCATGTCGCCAGTGACGACCTCGCGCGCGGGAGGATTCTCGAATATGACGGGCGCGGTGTAGAACGTCTGCGCCTCTTCGCCCGAAACCACAGTGACTACAAATGGCGCAAGGCGATAGCGAGCGGCCATGGGCTCGGGAACGAGGCGCCAGCGCGTCACGAGAGTCGTCGAACCATCTGCCTCGGCAACGGGCTCCTCGGGCACGTCTTCGGCCACCTGGAATCCTCTGAAGCGGTCGCGGAGGTCCGGCAGGGACGCCTTCTTGCCGGACGGCGACTTCACGGTCACCGTCACGAAGAAGTCGCGCGCGGGATCCACCGCGTCCGGCTCGGACTCAACCGTCACCCCCACTCCGTCGCGGCCTAGGTCCGCCACCTGTGCGGCGTTCAGCGTCGCGAGCGGCAACGCCACCGCGAGCGCGGCGGTTCGCAAAACTCCAGAGGCGAACGCCGAAAACCTGAACTCTGAACTTTGAACTCTGAACTCTGAACTATTCATCGCTTGGACGCCCTTCTCTTGAACAGCGCGCGAATGGACTGGATGTACGGTCTGTCAGTGAAGACCGGCACGTTGTCGATGCCGCTTCGCGCGAAGAAGCGGTCGCGATGTTCCGTCTCGGCCTTTGCGACGGCGGCGAACTTGGCGCGCACCGAGGCGTCTGCCGTATCGACGAGCAGCAGCTCGCCCGTCTCGGGATCTTCAAGTTCGGCGAGGCCCACGTTCGGCAGTTCGGTCTCGGCGGGGTCGCTCACGGGGATGCAAACCACGTCGTGCCGGCGGGCCACAACGCGCAGCAGCTTCTCGTAGTCGGCGGAATCGCCGCCTGCGCCGCGCAGGAAGTCGCTCACGAGAAACACCACGGCGCGGCGCTTCTGCACGCCGTTCAGGAACCTGAGCGCGCCTGCGATGTCGGTGCCGCCAGTGGCGTCGTCTTCCGCGGCCAGAACTTCGCGCACAAGGCGCATCACGCTCTGGCGGCCTTTGCGGGGAGGGATGTACTTGACGATCCGGTCGGAGAAGAGCACGAGGCCGATCTTGTCCTGGTTGCGGATAGCGGTGAGGGCGAGTAGGCTCGCCACCTCGGCGGCGAGCTCGGCCTTGGAGCGCTCCACGCTGCCGTACGTCTGCGAGCCCGAGACGTCCACGAGGAACATCACTGTCAGCTCGCGCTCTTCGCTGAAGCGCTTGATGAACGGCACTCCCGTGCGCGCGGTGACGTTCCAGTCGATCGTGCGCACGTCGTCGCCCGCCACGTAGGGGCGCACTTCGTCGAACTCGACTCCCTGCCCCTTGAACGTCGAATGGTAGTCGCCGCTCAGCTGGTCGTCGATCAGCCGGTTTGTGAGGATCCTGATCTTCCCCACCTTCGCCATCAACTCTTTTACATCAATTGCCATTGTCGTGGTTCGTGTTTCGTGGTTCGTAGTTCGTGGTTAAGGGTTCTTGGTTCGTGGCTCTGACGTTGGGGATGTTAGGCGTCTACGCAATCGTACGCTCAATGCATTCAGCATCATGCCTACACGCTCGGCTTTCTCAAGAAAACCTTCTTGTTCCGGAACATAGTCGAGTCTAACAGCCAAC
>JAFUDL010000371.1 GCA_017459225.1 Kiritimatiellia bacterium | reverse complement strand
TCGGCTTCGACAAGGTGTTCGACACGAACTTCTCCGCCGACGTCACGATCATGGAGGAGGGCACGGAGTTCATCAAGCGCTTCACCGAGGGCGGCACGCTGCCGCTGCTCACGAGCTGCTGCCCGGCGTGGACCGACTGGATGGAGAAGTACGCCCCCGACTTCACGGAGAACTTCTCGTCCGCCAAGTCCCCGCAGCAGATGCTCTCCGCGCTTGCGAAGAGCTACTGGGCCGAGAAGAACGGTGTGGACCACACGAAGATCCACATGACCTCGATCATGCCCTGCACGGCGAAGAAGTACGAGATCAGCCGCGACGAGAACATGTCCGCTACCGGCACGCAGGACACGGACGTGGTGCTCACCACGCGCGAGCTCGCCCGCATGATCAAGGCCGCCGGCATCGACTTCAACGACCTTCCCGAGGAGAAGGCCGACGACCTGCTCGGCGCCTACACCGGCGCGGGCACGATCTTCGGCGTGACGGGCGGCGTGATGGAGGCGGCTCTCCGCACGGCGTACTGCCTGATCACCAAGGAGGCGCAGCCCCCGAGCATCGACTTCAAGGAAGTGCGCGGCATGGAGGGCGTCAAGACGGCCACTATCGACATCAAGGGCACGAAGGTCAACATCGCCGTTGCCCACCAGATGGGCAACGTGGAGAAGATCATCAACCAGATCCGCGACGACCGCAAGAACGGCGTCAAGCCGCGCTACGACTTCATCGAGGTGATGGCGTGCCGCGGCGGCTGCATCGGCGGTGGCGGCCAGCCCTGCCTCGCGACGGACGAAATCCGCGCGCAGCGCACTGCCGGCATCTACACGGACGACGAGAAGTGCACGCTCCGCATGAGCCACCTCAACCCGGAAGTGCAGGCCCTCTACAAGGACTACCTTGGCGCGACTGGCGCGCAGGGCGGCGAGAAGGCGCACCACCTTCTCCACACGAAGTACCACAAGCGCGACGTTTACCGCTTCAAAGGTTGATCGCGTCTTGACAGCCCCGTTGTGGGCTCGCAGTCTCGTCCCCAGGCTTCTGCCAGGGGACGAGATTTTTGTTAGTCATCCATCATTCGCCATCCGTCCTTTGCCGTTGTGCAGCACATAGGTTTTGCCTATGGATAACTGAAGATACTTCCAATTACCCTATCTGATCCGGAATGTGAGATAATATTCGCCGTTGACACCACAAGAAAGGAGCAACGGCAATGAGCAAGAAACAGTACCATATTGAAACGCTGGCGATTCACGCCGGACAGGATGCGCATGGCGACCCCGCGACGAACGCGCGGGCCGTGCCGGTGTACAGGACCACCGCATACAACTTCCGCGACTCCAAGCACGGAGCGGATCTCTTCGGCCTCCGCGAGCTCGGCAACATCTACGCCCGCCTGATGAACCCCACCAACGACGTTCTAGCCAAGCGCATCGCCGCCCTCGAGGGCGGCGCGGCGGCGCAGACGCTATCCTCCGGCACTGCGGCCATTTTCTTCACCATCACCAACATCGCCCGTGCAGGCGACGAGATCGTGGCGGCCTCGAACCTCTACGGTGGTACGTTCAGCCAGTTCGACGCGATTCTGCCGAACGCCGGCATCAAGGCGAACTTCACGCCCGTGAACGACTTCGCCGCCGTCGAGGCCGCGATAAACGAAAAGACCCGTCTCGTCTTCGTGGAGGCCGTGGGCAATCCCGCGCTCGACGTCGCGGACATCGAAGGTTACGCCGCCATCGCCCACCGCCACGGACTTCCGCTCATCATCGATGCCACATTCGCGCCGCCGCCCCTGCTGCGGGCGCTAGACCACGGCGCTGATCTCGTGATCCATTCTCTCTCCAAATGGATCGGCGGTCACGGCGCGGGCATCGGCGGTGTTGTGGTGGAGAAGGGCGGCTTCGACTGGACGAATCCGAAGTTCGCCCTGTACAACGAGCCGGATGCCGGATACCACGGCCTTCGCTTCGCGCACGATCTCCCCGAACCGCTGAAGCCCATCGCGTTCTCCATCCGTCTTCTCACGGTTGGAATCCGCAACCAGGGCCCCACGCTCGCGCCCGACGCGGCGTGGATCTTCCTGCAGGGCGTCGAGTCGCTTCCCCTGCGCATCGCCCGCCACAGCGAGAACGCGCTTGCCGTGGCGAAACACCTCCAGAGTCATCCGAAGGTCGCGTGGGTGAAGTACCCCTCGCTCACGCAGCCCGAGCTTGCGGCGAAGTATCTGCCTAACGGCGCAGGTGGCGTGGTGGTGTTCGGCGTGAAGGGCGGGTCGGATGAGGCTCGCAAGGTCACGGACGCGGCGAATGGTGAGATCTTCTCCATCCTCGCGAACGTGGGCGACGCGAAGAGCCTCATCATTCATCCCGCCTCCACCACTCACTCGCAGCTCTCCGACGAAGACCTACGCAAGGGCGGCGTTGCTCCCGAGCTGATCCGTCTTTCCATCGGGCTCGAGCACATCGACGACATCATCGCCGCCCTCGACGAGGCCCTTGAAGCCATTTAGCCATTTCGCCCCCGCCTCAAAACCCCACACCCCTCGAGGCGCGGGGCCTTAACCAAAACAAAGACAATCGCCGTTCGTTCGGCACAACCAGGAGAAAAACAATGAACAAGAACCAGGCAAAGAATTCAGTCCGCACAGCATTCTCGTCGCTCGCCGCCGTCGTGGTGGGAGTGGGAATCCATTCCGCAGCGTATGGAGGAGTGCCTCTAAACAACCTGCAGGGCACGGGAGGCATCGCCTTCAACCCGCTTGCGTACACGGCGGGGCTGCCGTGGGACGGCGCCGAAGGAGGAGACTCCACAAATGCCGTGGCGCATTCCGCCCTGAACGGCAAGGTTTCGCGTCCGCAGATCGGAGCATGGTATGTGAACCTCAACGACGCAGGAATCAACTGGTGGACGACCTCGGCGGCGCTATCGTTCTTCGACCATGTCGAGCTCTCCGCCGGATACGAGTTCATCAACGCGCACAAGTACGGCGACAAGTCGATCAACAAGTACAACCTCGGCGCGAAGGTGAAGTTCCTGGACGAGAACGCGTTCGACACGTCCTGGGTGCCCGCGCTCGCCGTCGGCGGCGTGTACAAGTACACCGACTCGCGCACCGTCGAGGCGCTCGGGCTTGACGACGACGGATTCGACGCATACGTGGTGGCCTCCAAGCTGATAACGCAGACTCCTGTGCCGGTTCTGCTATCCGCCGGTCTCCTGCTCTCGGACGAGGTGGTGAACGGCGTCGTTGGCCACAACGACTACGACGTGGTGGCCTTCGGCAACATCGACATCCTTCCTGCGGAGAACATCGCCATCGGCCTAGAGTACAAGCAGGGCGTTGACGCAGGCGACGGGATCCGCAACCACGACTACTACGACGCGCACGTCGCTTGGTTCGTCACCAAGCAGCTGACGCTCGTTGCGGCGTTCGCCGAGACGGGCGACAAGGACAAGTTCTACCGCAAGGGCTCCACCAAGAACCTCGGCGTGGGCTCCGGTGCGGTCTTCTCAATTCAATACCAATTCTAAGGCAAAAAGAGTATAATAACAATCAACCGAAAGGAATCGGAAAATGAGCAACACAGCAAAGAACATCTTGGAGAAGGTGGGCGGCACTCCGCTCGTGGAGATCTCCAGCAAGCTGAACAAGGGCGGCGCGAAAGTGCTCGCGAAGGTCGAGTTCTTCAACCCCGGCGGCAGCGTGAAGGACCGCATCGCGCTCGCGATGGTGGAGGCGGCAGAGAAGGCCGGCACTCTCACGCCCGGCGCCACGATCATCGAGCCCACTAGCGGCAACACTGGCGTGGGCCTCGCGCTCGTGAGCGCGGTGAAGGGCTACCATCTCATCCTCACCATGCCCGAGACGATGTCGATCGAGCGCCGCAAGCTCGCGGCGGCATACGGCGCGGAGATCGTCCTCACGCCCGGCTCGGCCGGAATGAAGGGCGCGATCGCCAAGGCGAACGAGCTCAGGGACGCTACGCCCGGCGCGGTGATACTCCAGCAGTTCGAGAACCCGGCGAATCCCATCAAGCACGAGGTTACGACGGGACCTGAAATCTGGGCTGACACTGATGGCGAGGTGGCGGCGTTCGTGGCGGGCGTGGGCACGGGCGGCACGCTTTCCGGCGTGGGACATTATCTCAAGTCGAAGAATCCAGCAGTCAAGGTGTTTGCGGTTGAGCCCGATACGAGTCCTGTTCTTTCCGAGGGGAAGGCGGGTCCGCACAAGATTCAGGGAATCGGCGCGGGATTTGTTCCGAAGACGCTCGACACCGGCGTTTACGACGAGGTGATAAAGGCGTCTGCCGAGAACGCCGGCAAGACGGCGCGCGCCGCGGCCGCACAGGAAGGTCTGCTCGTGGGCATCTCCTCCGGCGCGGCGCTCTGGGCGGCGCTTGAGCTCGCGAAGCGTCCCGAGTTCGCGGGCAAGACGATCGTCGCGCTCCTCCCCGACACAGGAGAGCGCTACCTCTCGACCTGGCTCTTCGAATAGTTGTTGCAAATCACGGGGAAAATGGATTGCGGAGGCTCAGGAACATCTGAAGCCTCCGCAACATTGGTGATTTCTAGCCATAGGCAATGACTATGGACTAGTGAAGAAACTACCTATACCCCTTTATCGGTCGCAACATGGTAAAATAGTTGAAAACCATGTTTAGCAAGGAGAATGAAAATGGACGACAGACAGGAGCTGAACCGCAACCTCGCGCAGATGCTCAAGGGCGGCGTGATAATGGACGTGACGACGCCCGAGCAGGCTAAGATCGCCGAGGCCGCAGGCGCGTGCGCGGTGATGGCGCTTGAGCGCATCCCCGCCGACATTCGCGCGGCTGGAGGCGTCTCGCGCATGAGCGACCCTGCGATGATCAAGGGCATACAGGCGGCCGTCTCGATTCCCGTGATGGCGTAGTGCCGCATCGGGCACATCGCCGAGGCGCGGATTCTCGAGGCAATCGAGATCGACTACATCGACGAGTCGGAAGTTCTCTCGCCCGCCGACGACGTCAGGCACATCGACAAGACGAAATTCGCCGTGCCGTTCGTGTGCGGCGCGCGCGATCTCGGCGAGGCCCTGCGCCGCATCGGCGAAGGGGCCACCATGATCCGCACGAAGGGCGAACCCGGTACGGGCGACGTTGTGCAGGCCGTGAGGCACATGCGCAAGATGCAGAGCGAGATCCGCCGCGTCGTGTCGCTGCGCGAGGACGAGCTATACGAGGCGGCGAAGGAGCTCGCCGCGCCGCTTGACCTCGTCAAGTACGTCCATGAAAACGGCAAGCTGCCAGTAGTCAACTTCGCGGCAGGCGGCGTGGCG